>NZ_JBFBAG010000013.1:0-191045 GCF_040682155.1 Amycolatopsis sp. NPDC051371 | reverse complement strand
GTCGCGGTTCGCCGCGTAACCCAGCGCCAGCACGCCTTCCCCGGCGCGGATCAGCTGCCCGCCGACCTCGACGTCTATGAGAAACAGTGTTAGAACACTGTTTCTCACTCACGACCCTTGCGCCGAGCCAGGGCCGTTGCCGCCCACCAGGCGCTGGTAGACCTTCGGGTGGGCGCGGAGCCAGACGTTGAGCTTGCCGATCCAGCGCATGTGCGCCGTTCGCAACCCGGCCGGGATCGGGGTTGCGATGAGTCGCACCACGCGTGCCAGGCGCGAGAATCGGCGATAGTCGCGGAGCGTCCACTGTAGACCGAGGCGATCGCGGAGCGCGGGCGGCAAAGTCGCCCGGAGCAGGAACATCTGGGTGCGGGCGTGCCACCGCCACCCCGAGTCGGGCAGCCACCGCACCGGCTTCCGGACCGTGCGAATCGTCTCGAGGAGTTCCTCGATGGTCGGATTCGTCGCGAAGCCGGCCACCATGTCGTCGTAGTAGCGCTCGAACGCCGTCCAGTCCGGCGGCAGATCGCGGTCGCGCACGCCGAGCAGCCGCCCGACGTCGCACATCTGCGCGTAGTATTCGTCCAATTCGGACGGTGACAGTGGACGGCCGAAGAACCGTTGCGCGTCAACGGGAACCTTCACCAGAGTGGCGTGCACCCAGGCATAGGCCGCCGGGTCCAAGGCGCTGTAGCGCCGTCCATCAAGAGAACCCGTGAACGAACGGTGCAAAGCGCGCAGCCGCGCCGCCTCCACCCGCGCGCCCGCGGCACCGCCGTAGACGTAGATCGACAGCGACGCGCCCGTCCGCATCAGCCGCGTCCAGGGATCCGACGTGTAGTCCGAATGATCGCGCACGCCCGCCGCGACGACCGGGTGCGCCACCTGCAGCACCAGCACCTGCCCGGCCAGCAGCGCGTCGCGGAAGTCGCCGAAGTACTTCCACGCCGCCGTGCCGCGGACGATCGCCCGCGCCATCAAGCCCCGCGGATCAGCATCATCAGCGGCTCGGCGACCGGCGTGTCGGCCTCGCCGGTCGCCAGCCGGCGCAGCTGCAGCCCGGCGATCAGCGCGACGACCGGCCCGGCCAGCCGCCGCGGCTCCGGAACACCGACCGCCGACAGGATCGTCACGGCCAGCTCGTCGTACGCCGCGAAGCACCGCGAAGACGCTTCGTGCAGTTCAGGGTCGCGCGCGGACTGGAGGTACAGCTCGTGCGCGCCGAGCTCGTCGGCGCCGAACGGCAGCTGCGCGATCACGTGCTCGACGACCGACGCGGCCTGCTCGACGCTGAGGCCGTCCGCGCGGTAGCCGTCGACGATCGCGCCTAGCTTCGCCGTCTCTTCCTCGGCGAACAGCAGCATCGCTTCGCGCAGCAACGCCGTCTGGCTGGGGAAGTGGTAGGTGAGCGTGCCGAGCGAAACGCCGGCGGCGGCCACGATCCGGCGGTTCGTCAGGCCGCCGACGCCGTGCTCGCCGACGACCGTCAGCGCGCCGCGCAGGATGGCTTCCCGGGTGCTTACCAGCTTGCCTCGGGATGCCGCTCCGGCCACCGTTCGACCTCTTCCAGTTGCGCGGCGAGCGAAACCAGCCGCTCCTCGGCGTGCGAGGGGCCGAGCAGCTGCGCGCCCAGCGGCAGCCCGTCGTCCGTCAGCCCGGCCGGGACGTTGACCCCCGGCCAGCCCAGCACGTTCCACGGCCAAGCGTACGGGCAGGCTGCGATCATGGCCTGGTCGGTCTCCCAGTCGGACAGCCCGTCGAACGTGCCGATCGGCGGCGGCGGGGTCGCGGTGGTCGGGGTCAACAGGACGTCGACGCGGCCGAAGACCGAGCCGATCCGGCGGTGCAGCCCCGGCTCGAGCGCCCGCGCGAGCCGCAGTGCGGGTCCGGCCAGCAGGCGGCCGTGGCCGGCGTTGCTGCGGGTGCGCGGGTCGAGCCCGGTGCGGTCGGGCACGCGCAGCGTCCAGTCGCGGACGCCGGTGAGCGAGCGCGGCAGGAACGTCAGGCCGATCAGCCCGTAGTCCGGCTCGACCTCGACGATCTCGTGGCCCAGCCCGGCGAGCGACTCGGCGAGCCGCCGCACGTTCGCTTCGACGACGGGGTCGAGCCTGGTCTTGGTGGCGGTGAACGGGATCCGCGTCGACAGCCCGATCCGCAGCCGGCCGGGTTCGCGCGCGGCGGCGGTCCGGAACGTGCGGCCGGTGGCGGCGGCGACGTCGAGCAGCAGGGCGGCGTCTTCGACGGTCCGGGCGAGCGGGCCGAGCACGGTCAGGCCGTGGAACAGCTCGCCACCGGTCGGGATCCGGCCGCGCTGGGTCTTGATGCCGACGAGCCCGGTCCACGCGGCCGGGATGCGGACCGAGCCGGCGCCGTCGGAACCGAGCGCGGCCGCGATGACCCCCGACGCCACCGCGGCCGCGCTCCCGCCTGAAGAACCCCCGGGGGTGTGGCCGGTGTGCCACGGGTTGCGCGTCGCGCCGAAGGCCGGGCCCTCGGTGAACGGCCACTGTCCCAGCTCGGGGGTGTTGGTCTTGCCGACGATGACGGCGCCGGCTTCACGCAGCAGCGCGACGGCGGGCGCGTCGGTGGTGGCGCACGGGAACTCGCCGACGCAGCCGAACGACGTGGGCAGGCCGGTGAGGTCGACGTCGTCCTTGATCGCGACGGGCACGCCGAGCAGCGGCTTGCGGTCCCCGGCCTGCAGTCGCCGGTCCGCTTCGGCCGCTTCGGCGAGAGCCGCGTCGTCGCGCAGGTGCCGGAAGGCGTTGAGGACGGGCTGACTGGCGTGCGCGCGCCCGAGGGCGGCCGCGGTCAGCTCGGCGGAGGTGACTTCGCCGGCAGCGAGCTGCGCGGCTTGCGCGCTGAGGCCGGCGAAGTCGAGGCCGGTCTGCGGTGTCGCGGTCATGGCACCTCCCAAAGGCTCTCGTTCGTTCGAACGAACGTTACCGGATACCGACGGTCTCCGGCTACTCCCGCTCTAGAGTGGTGCAAAGCCGAGCCTGGAGGGCCGATGACGTTCGACTTCGCCGGATTCCCCGACGCCGCTCTCGACGCGATCCCCCGCGTCGACCTGGGCGGCTGGCCCACGCCGCTGCACGAAGCGCCGCGGCTCGGCGAAGCTCTCGGCCTGGGGAACCTCTGGCTCAAGCGCGACGACGTCCACCCGCTCGGCGCCGGCGGCAACAAGCTCCGGAAGCTCGAATTCCACCTCGGCGCGGCCCAGGAAGCCGGCGCGGACACCGTGATCACCTTCGGCGCGCTCCAGACCAACCACGGCCGCCAGACCGCCGCCGCGTGCGCGAAGCTCGGCCTGCGCTGCGAACTCGTCCTCACCGCGAAGGTCCCGCGCGACGGCGAAGCGTACGAGCGTGGCGGCAACATCCCGCTCGACAAGCTCTTCGGTGCGACCGTCCACGTCTGCGCAGACGGCGAGGAGACCGGCCGCACCTACGACCGGCTCGTCGCCGAAGCCGCCGCCGAGGGCCGGAAGGTCGCCACCGTCCCGGTCGGCGGCTCCAACGACCTGGGCGCACTCGGTTATGTCCGTGCCACCCACGAACTCGCGCGACAGCTGGAAGAACGCGGCATCGAACGCGCCCACCTCGTCGTCCCGCACGCCAGCGGCGGCACGGCGGCCGGGGTCGTGCTGGCGGCCGGGCTCCTCGGGAACCTCGGTGTCGGCATCGCCTGCGTCAGCCACCCGCTCGACGAGGCCACGGAGAACCTGCGTGACCTCGTCGCCGGCGCGGCCAAGCTCCTCGGCGTCGAACCGCCGCCGTTCACGCACGCGAAGATGAGCGACTCCACCCTCGGCCCCGGCTACGGCATCCCGACCGACGCCGTCTGGAACGCGCTACGGCTTTTCGGGCGCACCGAGGGCGTTGTGCTCGATCCGGTTTACAGCGGCAAGGTGGCCGCCGCGCTGGTCGAATGGGCCGGCCACTTCGCTCCCGACGACCACGTGGTGTTCCTGCACACCGGCGGGATGCCCGGCCTGTACGGCTACGCGCCCGAATTCGCGGCTGCCGTCGAAAGCTGATTCCAGCCGGGTCGCGACCCGCAGCAGCGTGAAGAGCATTGCGACGTCGGCGAGCAGCAGCAGCCGCTGCGTGACGCCGATCGGGAACGCGTCCGAGATTGCCGGGAACGGCCCGATCTGGGCCTCGCTCAGCCGCACCAGCACAAAACTGATCGCGAACAGCCCGAACGCGACCCCGCTCAGCCGGATCGCGCGCACGACGGCGGCCCGCTCCGGCCGTCCCCGCAACGGTTCCAGCAGCGAAATCGCCGCGCCGGGCAGGCTCAGGAACGCGACCAGGCACGCGTAGAGGTGGATCTCGCCGCTCACCGGGTCGGGCGCTTCCGGGTAGCTCGCCGGGAACACCGCGGCAGCGGCCATCCCGAGCGACCAGAGCGCGAGCAGCAACCGGGTCGTGCGCGACAGCGGGACGCCGGCGGCGTGCAGCGCGCCGAGCACCGCCAGCGAGCCGATGGCCAGCGACAACACGCTCGCGGCGAGCATGCCTTCGCCCCGGTCGGTCACGGTGTAGCTCGACAGCGTGTCGTACACCGGGTTGTGCGAGCTGATGATGTGCAGCACCACGGCCGTGAACAGCCCCCAGCCGAGCGCGCCCAGCGCCACGAGCCGCCACGGTCTCGTGCGCTTCCCCTGTTCCGTCCCCATGCCATTCAGGTTCTCGAAGAACGGGACGGTCGTGATCAGGGAAGACCCTGAATTCCCCCGGATGCGAAGTCGATCAGTACCAGGGCTTGGTCGTCGTGGCGCTTCGGACGCGGCCAGCGTTCGCCGTCCGGGTCCTGCTTCTCCGCGGTCCGGACGGCGTCCAGCACGGCGTCCGGACCGTCGGCGCGGGTGATCGCCAGGACCTCGCGCCAGTCGAACAGTGCGTACTGGTCGACGCCGATGGAGACGCCGTCGCTGGCGAGCACGACAGCCTCGACGTCGGCGCGCGGCCAGCTGCGACGCACGGCGTGCGCGGCCGCGCCGGGGTCGGCTTCGGCGACCCAGAAGCCGTCGTGGGCGTTGCGCCGGCGCCGGACGTCCGCGCCGGTCTGGAGCATGCCGCGCCGCCGCAGCCGGGCGAGCCGGTCATCGGAGACGACGTCGACACCGAAGCCGCCGAAGCCGACCACCGGGCTGTCGGCGAGCACCAGTGCCTCGACGCGGTCTTCGAGCCACCGCACGGCGGCGACCGTGCTCGACGGCGACTGTTGCGGACGCAGGGCGTTCTCGGCCGTCACGACGGCGATCGCGCTGGTCAGCAGGTCCGTCAGATCGGCGTCCGGCGCCGCGCGGAGGTCGTCGGCGAGGCGGCGGGCCAGCCGTTCGGCGTACCAGCCGCCCGGCGGTTGCGAAGGGTCCGACGAGGTGGCGCCGTCGAGGACGAACACGGCGTTGTCCAGCACGACGACGTGGTCCTCGGTCGGGCGGGGGTGGCCGTCGGCGCCCACCCCGGCCCGCTCGGCGATCACGATCTCGGGCACCACCCGACTCTACGTCGCCGGTCCGGGACCTTCGCGCCGAAGACTGTCAACCCAGGTTGACACGTCGGAGATGTCAACGTAGGTTGACAGACATGACGGAAGCGACGGACCTGGCCGCCCGGGCCGGCGACCGCGATCCCCGGGTGGGACTGCGAGCGGTCGCCGCGCTCCGGCGGCTGGTGGAACAACTGGAGGCCGTGCAGGTCCGCAGCGCGCGGATCAACGGCTGGTCGTGGCAGGAGATCGCCGCCGAGCTGGGGGTCAGCCGGCAGGCCGTGCACAAGAAGTACGGGAGGCACTGATGTTCGAGAGGTTCACGGCGGACGCGCGGATGGCGGTCGTCGAGGCGCAGATCGTGGCGCGGGAGTCCGGTTCGGTGGAGATCCGGCCGGTGCACCTGCTGGCCGGGCTGGTCAAGACCGATGTCCCCCTGCTCGCCGAGCTGGGGATCTCGCCGGACGAGATCGCGGCCGAGCTGGCGCGCACCCGCCGTCGCGGCGGGGTCAGCGACGCCGACGCCGAGGCGCTCACCGAGTTCGGCATCGACGTCGAGCAGATCGTCGAACGCATCGAGCAGACCCACGGCGAAGGCGCGCTCGCCGGCCGGCTCGGGCCGGCCAAGCGAGGGCACATCCCGTTCACGTCCCAGTCGAAGAAGACCTTGGAACTGAGCCTCAAGGAAGCCGTCCGGCTGGGGGACAAGCACCTCGGGCAGGAGCACATCCTGCTGGCGCTGGCCCAGCAGCGCGACACCGACGACGTGCTCGCCCGGCGCGGTGCCGACTACCCGACGCTGCGCCGGGCCGTGCAGCAGCGCAAGGCCGGCTAGTGACCCTGCTGCTGCTCCTGCTCTTCCGCGGCGCGGTCGCGCCAGGTGGTCAGCGGCAGCAGGGCCTGGGTGAGCGGGCCGATGGCCAGGGCGTAGAGCACGGTGCCGACCCCGACGGTCCCGCCGAGCAGGAAGCCGATGCCGACCACGGTGACCTCGATGCCGGTGCGCACCAGCCGGACCGACCAGCCGGTGCGTCCCGCGAGCCCGGTCATCAGGCCGTCGCGGGGCCCGGGCCGAGCCGCGCGCCGACGTAGGTGGCGGTCGCGACGCCGTTGAGCGTCACCCCGCCGGCCAGCAGCGCGATCTGCCACACCAGGTCGTGCTGATCCGGGAGGAATGCCCGGACGACGTCGACCATCACGGAGATGACCACGACGTTCGCGATGGTGCCGATCCCGGGTCGCTGGCGCAGCGGGACCCACAGCACGAGCACGACCACGGAAATCAGTCCGGTGATCGTGCCGAACGTCAGTCCGGTGTGCTTCAGGACGCCTTCGGCCAGGACGCTCCACGGCTCGAGGCCCAGTCCTGCGCGGGTGACGAGGGCGACGCTGGTGCCGTAGAGGGCGAGGCCGCCGAACAGCTGGGCGCTGCGGCGGACGGGGTCGCGGGAGATCCGGACGGGCCGGAGATCGATCTGAGCCACGTCTCCACTATCAGGGCAAAGTGGCCTTGTAAACCATAGCCACTTCCAGGATATTGGCCTTATGGATCCCGTCATCCCGGTAGGTGGACGCATCTCCGGTCCGCGATTGGCCGTCATGCTGGGCTCGTGGCGGCAAGGCGGGTCCCGGCAGGGGTCGGCCGACCTGGCCGGTGCCATCGAGCTGCAGGTGCTGGACGGCCAGCTCCCGCTCGGCACCCGGCTGCCCGCCGAGCGCGAGCTGGCCGACGCGCTCGGCGCCAGCCGGACGTTGATCGGCGCAGCTTTGGACCGGTTGCGGGAGAACGGGTTCGTCGCGAGCCGCCGGGGCGCGGGGTCGTGGATCGCCGCGCCCGGACGTCGTCGCCGCGGACCGCTCGCGCCGGTGGGCAACGGCTCGATCGACTTCACCCACGCGTCCTCGCCGGCCATCGCGGGCACCGCCGCGGCGGTCGACGCGGCCCGCGTCCGGCTCGCCGACCACCTGGGGGACCACGGCTACCAGGAGCGCGGCCTGCTCGGGCTGCGGGAGAAGATCGCCCACCGGTACACCGAACGCGGGCTGCCGACGACGCCCGCGCAGGTCATGGTCACCAACGGCGCGCACCACGCGTTCGTCCTGGTCCTGCGGATGCTCTCGGGCCCCGGCGACCGCGTGCTCGTCGAGCAGCCGACGTACCCGAACGCCCTGGAAGCCATCCGGGCCGCGCACGCGATCCCGGTGCCGGTGGCGCTCGACCCGACCGGGCTGCGCGGCTGGGACATCGCGGGTGTCGACGCGGCGCTGCGCCAGGCGAACCCGCGGTTCGCCTACCTCGTCGTCGACTTCCAGAACCCGACCGGCCTGCGCCTGGACACCGAAGGCCGCGAGCGGCTCGGTGCGGTCCTGGCCCGCGCCCGGACACCGGTCGTCGTCGACGAGACGCTGGTCGAGCTGGACCTGGAAGGCGACCCGCTCGACGGGCCGCCGCCACTGGCCGCGTTCGCCGGCGACCTGGCGATCTGCGTCGGGTCGGCGTCCAAGACGCACTGGGGCGGCCTGCGGCTCGGCTGGATCCGCGCGTCGGAGGACCTGCTCGGCCGGTTGGTTTCGGCGCGCTACGCGGTCGACCTCGGGTCGCCGGTGTTCGAGCAGATCGTGCTCACCGAGCTGCTGGCCGACGAGACCGCGCTGGCCCGCCGCCGCGAGGAACTGCGCGGCTACCGCGACGCCCTGGCCGGCGCGGTGCACCGGTACCTGCCGGACTGGACGTTCACGCTGCCGAAGGGCGGGCTGTCGCTGTGGTGCCGCATGCCGGAGCCGGTGAGCTCGCGGCTGGCGGTGGCGGCGGCGAGCCACGGCGTCCAGGTGGCGCCCGGCTCCCGCTTCGGCGTCCACGGTGGACTGGAGCGCTGGATCCGGCTGCCGTTCTCCTTGCCACCGGACAAGATCGACGAGGCGGTCCGGCGGCTGAGCGCCGCGGCGGCGTCGGTCAGCGGCACCCCGGCCTCGCTGGACGCGCCGATCGCCTAGGTCCGGACAGAACGAACCGGTGCGCTGGATGCGAGCCTGCTCCCAGGGATGGGCGGCGTTCGTGTGCATCCAGCGCACCGGTTCGGTGTTCACACCCCCGTTCGCGGACGTGACCCCGCTCGCGGGTAACCGCTGGCTTCCCGGCACAGCCCCTCGACGTGCCGGGAAGCCCGCGGTTCAGGCGCGCTCTCGGTACTGCGAGATCTCGCTCGGCGCGGTGAGCGAAAACTCCCGGAGCGCACCCGGTGTGGGTCCCGGCGCCGCGGGGGCAGCGCGGCGCCGGGACCGGGATCCGACCCGGCCGGGCGCGGTCGGCCGGTCGGAAAGACTGTGGTTTCGCATGGCTTTCAGCCCCTGGGGTACGTCGGACGCGCGTGAGCGTCACGAGACGTGAAAGAGTCACGAATTTCGTACTGGAGCAGGGGAATCGTCACGCCGTCACGGCGTGCGCGTGCGTCTAGTTGATCTTGTTTTGGACGCAGTTCTCCCCGGCTGCCCGGTTCGGGGTCAGTCGGGGGAGGTGGTGGGCAGGGCGGCTTCCCTGCCCGCGCCGTCGACGTCGTGGTCGCGGCTGGCACCGATGAGCTTCAGCTGGGTGGTGGTGACGTCGTCGGTGTGGACGGCGAACGGGTGGCGGGCGCCACCGGGGCCGTCGTGGCCGGGAGCCGCGGTCGGGGCCGGCGCGCCCGGGGCGCTGGTGCCGCCGGGCAGGCCCGGGGTGCTGTCGCCCCCGCCGCCGTTGCGGGCGTGGACACCGGAGTCGCGCGGCTGGTCCTGCTTGGCGGGCAGCGTGTTCTGCACCTCGACGAGGTGCGCGACCGCGACCCGGGAGGTCTGCGAGGTCGTCGCCTCTTCCGTCGCGGTGGGGGCGGTCTCGGTGGCAGCGGCGGTGGTCGTCTGGGTGACGGTGTCGCCCACGACGCCGGGCACGGTCACCGTGACGCCGCCCGAGTTCGAGCCGCCGTTGAGGATCGGGCCCAGGACGTCGTCGAGGGGGAGCAGGACGGGCGCGTTCGGGTTGTTCGCGGGCGGCTGGGTGAGCGGCGCGAGAACGGTGTGGCTCAGCGTGTCCGTGACGGTGCCGACGGTCTGCAGGGTCCCGTTGACGGTCGTGGTGACCGTGTTCAGCGTGCCGCCGACCACGTTGAGGACGCCACCGACGAGACCGCCGAGCAAGCCGCCCGAGGAGGAGGTCGCCTTGGTGGTCGGCGCTTCGGTGGTCTGGGTGTCCTTCGTGGACTCCGTCGCGCTCTGCTTCGCGGACGCATCGGTCTGCGGTTGTTCGGCCGATGTCCGGGTTGCGGCGGCGGGGGTTTCGTCGGTAGCGGGTGTGCAGGTGGCTTCGCGGTGGCTCTTGAGGTGCAGGCCCGACAGCAGGCCGCCGTGCTCCACAGTGGACGCCGCGGTGTGCTGGCAGGTGGGGGTCTCGGCGGCGGCCGCGGTGCTGCCGGACAGCGCGCCGGTGAGCAGCCAGCCGGCGAGGGTCAGGCCCCCGGCGACGAGGATCTTGGCGGCTGGCCGCTGGAGCGCCACGGCCCACGGGCGCGGCGCGCGCTCGCGTGCGTAGCCGTCACCAGGGGTTTCTCCGTGGGAGCGGGACCGGGTTTCACCCGCTGTGAGCGCAGGCCGCGCGGGGGCGCTGCGGCGCGCGTTCGCCGTGCTGCTCACCGCCACCACCACCGTCCGCGCCTGAAACTCTCGCGATGCCCGCTCGAGTCTGTTCTTGCTGGGGTCTTTCTCCGGCCAGGTCGCAGTTCCCCCGGGGCTGCACTCTTTCTAGCACCGCTCGGGAGTCTTTCATCTCTCCCGCGTTCGATCCAGCCCGTAAGGCGGAACGGCCCTACCGGGCAAGGTATCTACGGCCGACGAGTTGATCACTCTCAGTGCCGTTCGGGGGTTCCACTGCGGCCATTCGGACGAGTTCTGCAATTTGCACATTCGGGCGTTGACCTGATGTTTCCGACGACCTGGTCGCTTTCCGTGCCAGCACAGTGGCTTTGGGTGTGCGCGGCCAAGTTTGGCCGGACGATCGGAAAGCGTCCGGAGTGTGGGACGCGCACCGGGCCGAGTGGGTCCACAGTGGTCCGTGAGCCCGGATCCGCGCCGCTCGGACCACTCCGGTCCGTGATCGCCGACGGCCGGACGCCCACTGGTTCGGACCGAGCCGGCCAGGCGACGCCCCAGACCCGGAATCGCCTTCATGATCGCGGAGCGTGACTACCGGTTACGGCAACCGGTCGACGCCCGCCGGCGCGTCCCGCACCGGTCGCCGGCCGCGCCGGCCTCGGCGCGCGCGGCCCGCCGGCTTTTCACGCTCGAATTCACCGCCGGAAAGTTTCCGCCTCGCCGGCGCGGTCGTCAGACCAGTTTGCGCAATCGGGTGACGCCCTCGTCGATGACGTCGTTGCGTTTGCAGAACGCGAAACGCAGGAGGTGTTTCCACTCGTCCGGGTGATCGGTGAACACCTTCACGGGGACCGCGGCGACACCGACCCGTCCGGGGAGCTCCCACGCGAGGTCGGCGGCGTCGGCGAAGCCCAGCGGCCGCACGTCGACGCAGACGAAGTACGTGCCGGCCGTCGGCCGCACCGCGAACCCGGCGTCGGCCAGCCCGGCCGAAAGCCGGTCGCGCTTCTCCTGGAGGCTGGACCGCAGGCCGTCGACCCAGGCCAGTTCGTGGTCGAGCGCGTGCGCGACGGCCGGCTGCAGCGGGCCGCCGGACACGAAGGTGATGAACTGCTTCGCCGCCTTCACCGCCGCGACCAGCTCCGGCGTCGAGCAGACCCAGCCGATCTTCCAGCCGGTGCAGTTGAACGTCTTCCCGGCGCTGGAGATGCTCACCGTCCGCGGGCGCATCCCGGGCAGCGTGACCAGCGGGATGTGCTCGTTGTCGGCGAAGACCAGGTGCTCGTAGACCTCGTCGCAGATCGCGATGAGGTCGTGCTCGACGCACAGCGCGGCGAGCGCCGCCAGCTCGGCGCGGGTGAACACCGTGCCGGTCGGGTTGTGCGGCGAGTTGACCAGGATCGCCCTGGTCCGCGGCGTGACGGCGGCCCGCAGCCCCTCGACGTCCAGGCCGAACCGCCCGTCTTCGCCCTCGATCAGCCCGACGACCCTGCGTTCGGCGCCCGCCATCGCGACGGCGGCGGCGTAGGAGTCGTAGTACGGCTCGATGACGATGACCTCGTCGCCGGGCTCGGTCAGCGCCAACAACGCTGCCGCAATGGCCTCGGTCGCGCCCGCGGTGACCAGGATCTCCGTGTCCGGGTCGTACTCGGTGCCGTAGCGCAGCCGGTGCCGCGCGATCGCCGCGCGCAGCTCGGGCCGCCCGGGGCCGGGCGGGTACTGGTTGGCCCCGCCGAACAGCGCGTTCTTGGCCGCGTCGAGCATGCCGGCCGGGCCGTCGGTGTCCGGGAAGCCCTGGCCGAGGTTGACGGCGTCGTGCTCGACGGCCAGCGCGGTCATCTCCGCGAAGATGGTCGAGGTGAACGGCCGGAGGCGGGGGACGAGAGCAGGTTCGCGCACGATCAGCCATCCTCACGGACAATGGCAGGGTGGAGCAACTGACCCCCGCCAAGGTGACGCCCGCCGACCCGCCGGGCGGCGCGGCCGGCGAAGAGGAAAAGCGGCGCGCCCTGCGCAAGATGAAGCTGGTCGCGCTGTCGTTCCTGATCGGCGCCACCGTCGTGTTCCTGCTGACCAGCTGGGCGCAGTCGAGCGGCTGGCCGGGCTGGGTCGGCTACGTGCGCGCCGCGGCCGAGGCCGGCATGGTCGGCGCGCTGGCCGACTGGTTCGCCGTCACGGCGCTGTTCCGGCACCCGCTCGGGCTGAAGATCCCGCACACGGCGATCATCCCGAACAAGAAGGACGCGCTGGGCAACAGCCTCGGCGACTTCGTCGGGTCGAACTTCCTCTCCGAGGAGGTCATCCGCGACAAGCTGAAGCGCGTCGAGATCGCGCGGCGCCTGGGCTCGTGGCTGGCCCAGGAGGAGAACGCCGAGCGCGTGACGTCCGAGCTGTCCACGATGGTCCGGGCAGCGGTCCGCGTCCTCCGCGACGAGGACGTCCAGGCGATCATGGAGCAGGCCGTCGCGCGGCGGATCATCGACAAGCCGTGGGGCCCGCCGCTGGGCAAGATCCTGCAGGGCGTCTTCGCCGACGGCGCGCACCACAAGCTGGTCGACCTGATGTGCGACCGCGGGTACGAGTGGGTCCGCGACAACCACACGACGATGCTGCGCGTGGTGTCCGACCGCGCGCCGAGCTGGTCGCCGAAGTTCGTCGACGAGATGCTCGCGGACAAGGTGTACGGCGAGGTGCTGTCTTTCGCGTGGGCGGTCAAGACCGACGTCAACCACCCGATGCGGCTGGCGCTGGACAAGTTCCTCGGCGAGTTCGCGCAAGATCTGCAGACCGACCCCGACGTGATGGCCCGCGCCGAGCAGGTGAAGGGCCAGATCGTGCACCACGAGGAGGTCCAGCGCCTGATCGGTTCGGCGTGGAGCACGGCGAAGGAGATGCTGCTGACGGCGGCGGAGGACCCGTCGAGCGAGCTGCGCCGACGCGTCCGGCTGGGTCTCACGTCGCTGGGGTCGCGCTTGGTTTCGGACGATCAGCTGCGGTCGAAGGCCGACGGCTGGGTCGAGGGCGCGGCGGCGTACCTGGTGAAGAACTACTCGCGCGAGATCACGACGATCATCACGGACACGGTCGAGCGCTGGGACGCCGAGGAGACGTCGCGCAAGATCGAGCTCCAGGTGGGCCGCGACCTGCAGTTCATCCGCATCAACGGCACGGTCGTCGGTGCGTTGGCCGGGCTGGTCATCTACGCGGTGGCGGAGCTGCTGTTCTGACGGGCTGAGTCGTATACCACATCTGGGGGAGGTTCAAACCAGTTGTCCACAGGAAGCTGAGTTATCCCCGGGGTTATCCACAGGTTTTCACGGTGATGGCCTAATCGGTGTCCACAACGTGTGGGGGCTTGGGGGTCGGGGGCGTGGATATGTGGTGCTCGGGTGACGAGTTGTCCACAGCCTTTCGAGGGTCCGCCGCTCGGATGAGTGCGGGCTCGCGGCGTCTTGAATGAGTCATTCAGGGCGCCGGAGGTCCTGAATGACTCATTCAAGACCTCTGGAGTCGCCGGGCGCGCAGCCCGCCGGCGCCGTCAGCCTGCCGCGGTCTCGGCCGCCCGCGCCCGCCAGCCGCGCGCCTTCTCGCGGTTTCCGCACACCCGCATCGAGCACCACGTGCGCGACCGGTTGCGGGACTCGTCGTAGAACGCCCACAAGCACGTGTCGGCCGGGCAGATCTTCAGCCGGATCCAGTCGCCGCGCACCACCAGCCGGGCGCACGCCGCGAACACCGCGCCCACTACGTCGTCGGCGATGAGCGCCGGGCCGTCGTCGGTGAGGGAGATGCGCGTGCCGACGTCGAGGCTGCCGCCGGGCAGCCGGGGGTCGCCGATCGCCGCGCGCAGGGCGTCTCGCGCCGCGCGGGCCTCGGGGGCGGGATTGGCCGTCAACGCTCGCCCGGCCGCCCACCTGTGCCACTGCCCGGGATCTTCGAGCAGGTCAGTGCCCTCTTCGACGTTGACCGTGTTGAGGAACTCCACGACGAGGGAGGCGTCGGTGTGCACCGGCCCAGTGTACGGCGGTCGGTGGTTGCCCCCGCGTGCGCTAACCCACATAATGCGTTGACCGGTTATTCACGATCGAAGGGAGCGACGATGAGTGCGGTACCGACGCTGGGTGTGGTGGCGCTCGACTGCCCCGACCCGGCGGCACTGGCCGGGTTCTACCGGGCGGTACTGGAGTGGGAGGCACCCGAAGTCTCCGAAGACAGCCACTGGGTCACGCTGGCCAACCCCGCCGGCGGCGCGGGCATCGCGTTCCAGCGGGTGGCCGACTACCGGCCGCCGGCGTGGCCGTCCGCGGAGAACCCGCAGCAGTCGCACCTGGACCTGAACGTCACGGACCTGGAGGCGGCGCACGAGCGCGTGCTCGGTCTGGGCGCGAAACTGCTGGACGACGGGCCGGAGACGTTCCGCGTCTACGCCGATCCGGTGGGCCACCCGTTCTGCCTCTGCGCCTGCTGACCGATTTGTGCGTAGTCTCGCATGTGTGATTTGTCCGAAGTGTCAGAACCAGATGCGGACCGTGGACAAGAACGGCGTCCACATCGAGCAGTGCGAGGGCTGTCGCGGGATCTTCCTGGACCGCGGTGAGCTCGAAGCGATCGCCGGTGCGGAAAGTTCGTTCTACGGCCACCAGCCACCGCAGTACCAGGGCGGCCACGGCCGTCCCGACTCGCCGCGCCCCTACCGCGGCGGCTATCCGGATTCGCCCAAGGCGTACCGCGGGGGGTACGGGGACTCGCCACGGCCGCAGCACCGCGGGTACTCGGATTCGCCGAGGCCGTACGGGCACGGCAACCGCAAGCGCGGCTTCCTCGAGAACCTCTTCGACTGAGGTGGGTCTCGACCTGCGGATCTGCCCGTCCTGCGGCGACCGGGCCGACCGCCCGGTCGTCGCCGGGGGATCCTTGGAGTGCGCTCGGTGCGGTCACCGGTGGCCGTTCCGGCGGCTGCCGCTGTTCGCGCTGACGGGCCCGAGCGGCGCGGGCAAGTCGACGCTCGGCCCCCTCTTGGCGGCGCGCTTCGGCGGCGAAGTCGTGGTGCTGGATCAGGACATCCTCTGGACGGGCGCCCTGCGCGACGACGTCGCGGCGTTCCGCGCGGTGTGGCTCCGGATGGCGGCGATGCTGCACCAGAACGGCCGCCCGGTCGTGCTGTGCGGGACCGTGGTGCCGCCGGAGTTCGAGCCCCTGCCGGAGCGCGTGTTCTTCAGCGAGATCCACTACCTGGCGCTCGTCGGCACGCCGGAGTCGTTGAGCCGGCGGCTGCGGGCGCGCCCGGCGTGGCGGGAGTGGGACGAGCCGCGGATCGCGGAGATGCTGGAGTTCAACGACTGGCTCCAGAAGTCGGCGCCGGAGCTGGGGGTCGACCTCTTCGACACGACGGAGATCTCGGCGGAGGCGACGGCGGACCACGTCGAGAAGTGGATCCGCACGCGGCTGCCGGACTGAGCCGAAGCCTTTCCGGTCAGCCGAGCGGCCAGGTGCGGCCGCCCGGTTCGTCGAGCCAGAACTCCTGGCGGTCCGCGGTGACCGTCACCCCGAACCGGTCGCGGTCCGGCTTGCCCAGCTCGCACCACTCGACGTAAGCCGCCTCGGCCAGTTCCCACAGCGCTCGCGGGCCGCCCTGGGCCACCTCGTCCGCGCCGGCACGCTTGCGGTGGCGGACCCACGAGCCGTCCGAGTGGACGAGCGCGACTCCGCTCTCGCCCGGCCCGCCCGCCGCGTGCGGGTCCGTGCCGTCGTGGTCGCGCACCGGCCGGACGCCCGGCATCGCCAGCCCGGCGAAGAACTCGAACTGCTT
The DNA here is from genome assembly GCF_040682155.1 of Amycolatopsis sp. NPDC051371. Classification (NCBI taxonomy): domain Bacteria; kingdom Bacillati; phylum Actinomycetota; class Actinomycetes; order Pseudonocardiales; family Pseudonocardiaceae; genus Amycolatopsis; species Amycolatopsis sp. NPDC051371. The sequence continues at coordinate 175,120 of NZ_JBFBAG010000013.1, read as the reverse complement.
GCGCGGCTGGATCACCGACGACATCGGCAGCCGCGTCTGCTCCCAGTCGTCCCGCGACGGCATCGGCAGCGGGTCGGCCTGCGTCAGCCGATGCGCGCGAAGCGGCATGAAACGGCCGTCGCGCGCGAGGACGTGCCCCTGCCCGGTGCCGTCCTCACCGGCGACGAGCCGGATCAGCCCGGCGCCGATCGGCCGGTTCAGTGTCGTCACGATCAGGCCGCCCGGCGTGGTCTGCGCCAGCCACGCGAGCGGGATCGATGACACCGAAGCGGTGCACAGCACCCGGTCGAACAGCGTGCCGGCCGGGAAGCCGAGCGCGCCGTCGCCCACCGCGCACGCCGGCCGGTAGCCCGCCGCGGCCAGCCGTTCGCGCGCTTCGTCCGCGATCACCGGATCGACGTCCACGGTGGACACCAGGCCGGCGCCGCAGCGGTGGCTCAGCAGCGCGGCGTTGTAGCCGGTGCCGGTGCCGATCTCGAGCACGCGCTGCCCGTCCCGCACCCGCAGCTCCTCGAGCATGATCGCCATGATCGACGGCATGCTCGACGAGCTCGTCGGCGTGCCGGCCACCGGTCCGGTGCGCCGGGCGAGCTCCCAGCGGTCCGGGTCGTCGTCCAGCTGCGTGACCAGCACGTCACGCGAGTAGACGGTCTCCAGCCAGCCCGGGTCGTCGCGGTCGACCGCGGCCCACAGCCCGCCCGCCGGTGCGAAGAACCGCGGCAGGAAGACGTGGCGCGGTACCGCGCGGAAGGCGGCGATCCATTCCGGGGCGTGCAGGACGTCCTCGTCGAGCAGGTGCTCGACGAGCCGCCGCCGCAGCCGAGCCGAGCGCGTCATGCGACCACGTTAGCGGTGAGCACCACCACACCCGATAGTTGCAAGCAGAGTGCTTGCAATAGCTAGCACTCGCGCGTACCGTCGAAGGTGTCGCGAGGAGGTGGCCGGATGACAGAGACCGGTGGGGCATCAGGATCCGGAAGTCCCATGGAGAAGGTCGCGGACATCGCCTCCGACATCGGCGAGTACATCCGCCAGCAGCGCAACACCGCGAAGATCTCGTTGCGCCAGCTGTCGAAGCTCGCCGGCGTGTCCAACCCGTACCTGAGCCAGATCGAGCGCGGGGTGCGCAAACCCAGCGCGGAGATCCTGCAGCAGATCGCCAAGGGCCTGCGCATTTCGGCGGAAGCGCTGTACGTGCAGGCCGGGATCCTCGACCTGCCGACGGGTGGGCCGGTGGGCGACGCGATCCGCGCCGACGCCGAGCTGACCGAACGGCAGAAGCAGGTCCTGCTCGACGTCTACGAGTCCTTCCGACGGGAGAACGCCGCGGCACGGCCGGCCGCCGGATCGTCTACCACCCGGGACACCACGGACACCCCAGACAGCACACCAGCCGCAGACACCAAGGAGTCAGCATGACGACCCCCAAGACCACCGAAGACGTCAAGAAGGCCGTGAACACCGCCCTCGACCAGGTCCGCACCCCGCTGCTCGCCGCGCTCGGCGCCGGCAACCTGGCCGGTCAGGCCGTCACCGACGCCGTGGCCAAGGCCCGCGAGAACGTGACCAAGGGCAGCGAGACCGCCCGCAAGAACCTGCAGGAGCTGCCGACCGACGTCGAGAGCCTCCGCGAGAAGCTGGACCCGGCCGAGCTGCGCAAGGTCATCGACGAGTACACCGAGGCCGCGCTCAAGCTGTACAACAAGCTGGCCGAGTCGGGCGAGCAGGCGTGGGACAAGTTCTCCACGCAGCCGCAGGTCAAGAAGGCCATCGAGCAGCTCGAGGAGGCCGTCGCCACCGCGCAGGGCCAGGTCGAGGGCGTGACCACCGAGGTCCGCGAGCGCGTCGACGGCGTGCTGGGCACCTTCACCAAGCGCACCCGCTCGGTCGGCGAGAAGACCGCCCGCAAGGTGACCGAGGTCGCCGGCGACGCCGCCGAGGCCATCGAGGAGCTGGGTGACGACGTCGCCCACGAGACCCGCTCCACGAGCCGCAAGGTCGCGAACAAGACGGCCCCGAAGACGGCCGCCCCGGCCCGCCGGACCACCACCAGCGCCGCCGCGAAGAAGCCGGCCGCGCCGAAGACCGACAAGTAACTGAGCCGATCTTTACCAATCCGACCACAGTCACGGCCGACTGGTTTCGTAGCAACGGTCACGTGCCGCGTTGGGGGCGGCCTGCTTCTGGCCGGATTGGTAAAAACGCCGTGAACACCCCGGCCCCGCCACCGCATCCCGGTGGCGGGGCCGGGGTCGTACGGGCGGTTTGCCGTAAGCTGTCGCTGTGCTGGTTGCCATCTGGATCCTCGAAGTAGTCCACTGGGGCAGCGCGCTGGTCGGGCTCTTCGCGTTCGTGCACGCGCTCCTGCAGCGTGCCGACGCCTATTCCGCGGCCGACCGCAAGACCAAGCCCATCTGGATGCTCATCACCGGTGGCGCGACGCTCGCGATGGCCTTGTTCAGCGTGATGGGCCCGGGGATGATCTTCTGGGTGCCGGCCATGGCCGCGGCCCTGGTCTACATCGTGGACGTCCGCCCCAAGCTGATCGAGGTCCAGCGCGGCGGCTCCAACTGGTAGCTACTGTGGCGGGGTGACCTGGACGATTGCCGGGAGCCTCACCGTGGTTCCCGCCCCCACGCGTACCGACCTGCTCGCCGAACCCGTCGCCAAGGCGCTCGCCGCGCTCGCCGAACCGGACGCCGTCGGCGTCGCCGGGATCGACCCGGAGCTGGCCGACACCGCCGCCTTCTGCGAGACGTACGGTTCGCCGCTCGAAGCGTCCGCGAACTGCGTCGTCGTCGCCGGCAAGCGCGCGGGCGAAGTCCGCTTCGCGGCCGCGCTCGTGCTCGCGACGACCCGCGCCGACGTCAACGGCGTGATCAAGCGCCGCCTCGACGTCCGCAAGGCGTCGTTCGCGCCGATGGACGAAGCCGTCTCCCTGACCGGCATGGAGTACGGCGGCATCACGCCCGTCGGCCTGCCCGCCGACTGGCCGATCCTGATCGACAAGCGGGTCGCCGACGCTCCCGAGCTCGTCATCGGCAGCGGGATCCGCGGCAGCAAGCTGCTGATCTCCGGCGCCGCGCTGGCCTCGCTGCCCGGCGCCGAGGTCATCGAGGACCTCGCCAAGTGACGTCCGTCTGGCTCCGGTACCTGACCGGTGCCGACATCGACTCGCTCGGCGTCACGGACGCGGACATCGTCGGCGCGGTCGAGGACGTGCTCGCCGACCACGGCCGCGGCCAGGTCGTCTTCGAGCCGCGTACGCACCTCGTGCCGGACAACGGCGGCAAGGGCCACTTCAACATCCTTCGCGGCCACCTCTCCGCGAAGCAGGTCAGCGGCGTGAAGGTCGTCGGTGACTTCGTGGGGAACTTCGAACGGGGCCTCCCTTCGGAAATGGCGTTGATCCTGCTGCTCGACCCGGACACGGGCATGCCGCGGGCCATCGTCGACGGCACGATGATCACCGAGGCCCGCACCGGCGCGATGACCGCCGTCGGCGCGAAGTACCTGGCGCGCCCGGACTCCCGGGTGCTCGGGCACATCGGCGCCCGCGGTACCGCCTGGTGGAACGTCGTCCTCCTCGACTCGTTGTTCGACTTCGCCGAGATCCGCGTGACCAGCAAGCGCCCGGAGTCCCGTGAGGACTTCGGCCGCCGGCTCTCCGAACGGCTCGGCAAGGACGTCCGCGTCTGCGCCACGGCCGAGGAGACCCTGGACGGCGCGGACATCCAGGTCGAGGCCTCCCGGCTGGTCGAACCCGAACCGCTGGTGCGGCGCGAGTTCCTCCGGCCGGGCACCTTCCTGGTGCCCTACGGCACGATCAGCGCGCTCGAGCTCACGCTGCTCGACGACGTCGACAAGGTCGTCGTCGACGACTGGCGCGAATCGCAGTCCGGCAACCCGCGGTTCGGCGCCCTGCGCCCGCAGCTCAACGCCGGCCTCCTCACCGCGGACGGGGTCCACGCCGAGATCGGCGACATCGTGGCCGGGAAGAAGCCGGGCCGCGAGCACGACGCCGAGCGGATCCTGTTCTGGCACCGCGGACTGTCCACAACGGACGTCGCGGTGGCGGACATGATCCTGGCCCGTGCCGAGGCTTCCGGCGTCGGCACCATGCTGCCGTACCGATGATCATCGACGGAAGCGAGTTCGCCGACGGTGAACGGTTGGTTCTGGCCGAACCGCTGGTAGAGACGTTGCGGCGGCGCCGGAACGAGCTCTTGACGGCGCTCGAAAGCCGCGAAAAGCCGGTCTACGGCGTCACCACCGGGATGGGGCGGCTTGCGGGCGTGGCGCTCGACGCGCGGCAGCAGGCGGAACACCAGCGCAACCTGCTGATCGGCCGGGCCGTCGGCGGGCCGCCGTGGCTCCCGCCGGAGGACGTCCGCGCGCTGCTCGTCGCGCGGCTGCGCGATTTCCTGCGGCCGTGGTCGGGGGTGAGCCCGGAACTGGTGCGGTTCCTCGTGGACCGCCTGAACGACGGGTTCACCCCGGCGGTCCCGCGCGGCGGCCTCGGCAGCTCGGGCGAGATCATCCCGTTGTCCCACGCCTTCCAGACGTTCCTCGGCATCGGCACGGTGCTCGAAGACGGCGTCGAGACGCCCGCGCCGGAGGCGCTCGCTCGCCGGGGCACCGAGCCGTATGTGCTGGGGCCGAAAGAAGGCGCTTCGCTGCTTCAGGGTTCTCCGCTGGCGGTGATGCACGCGCAGCGCGGCTGGGCCGAAGCGCGGCAGCTCATCCAGCTGCAGACGCTCACCGAAGCGATGGCGATCGACGTGCTCGGCGCGCCGCGCGAGGTGTTCTCGCCGGTCATGGCGGGCGGCGACGACCACCTCCGGCGGCTGCTGACGGCCCTGACCGGGATGGTTGGTGCGGGTCCGGTGCGCGCCGGGGTCGTGCAGGCGGCGCTGTCGGTGCGGGTCGCGCCCCGGGCGCTGGCTCACGCGTCCCGCGTCGACGACGACTTGCGCGAGACAGTGGTGCGCTGGCAGACGACGCCGGGTGACTCACCGTCGTTCGTCGACGGGGAGTTCCTCCCGGGGACGGCGTACCACGCGGTGGACCTCGGGCTGCGCATGGACGCGGTGACGGCGGCGCTGGTCCACCTCGGCGAGATTTCGGTCCAGCGCATGCACCGGCTGCTCGACGAGCGCTTCAGCGGGCTCCCGGCGCAGCTCACGACGGACCCCGGGCCACGGGCGGGGCTGGTGCCGCTGCACAAGCGGGCGGTCGGCGAGTTGCATGCGTTGCGCCGTCTTGCCGCGCCCGCGACTCTGGGTTCGATCGACACGTCGGCTGGTCAAGAGGACGTGCAAGCGTTTGCGTGGGCGGCGGGCGAGCAACTCCGGGCGGCCGCGACGCACCTGTTCGCGATCACCGCGTGCGAGCTGATCACGGCGTCTCAGGCGCGGTACTTGGCTTCGGATGGGGTCCCGGGCTTGGGTGCCGCTTACGAGTGGGTGCGGTCGGTGGTGCCGCCGGTGGACGAGGACCGGCCGTTGGGGCCCGAGGTAGAACGGCTGGCCGCGGCGTGCCGTTCGTTCAGCGGGTGATTTCCCCGATGTGGCGCCGGGCTACGACTCGCGGCGGGCGTTCTGCAGGGCCAGACCTCGGGGGGTGGCCAACCGGGTGATCAGCGCGAAGGCGCCGTCGCACACCAGCGCCAGGACGACCGCGGCCAGGCCGCCCGCGAAGATCTCGCCGTAACCCTGGGCGCCGAGGGCGAAGCCGTCGACGATGTAGCGGCCGAGGCCGCCGCCGTCGTTGACGATCGCGCCGATCGCGACCGTCGCGACCAGCTGGAGGAACGACACGCGCGCGCCGGCCAGGAGCACCGGCGACGCCAGCGGCAGTTCGACGCGCAGCATGATCTGCCATTCGCGGTAGCCCGTGCCGCGGGCCGCGTCGACCGTCTCCTGCTCCAGGGACACCACACCCGCGTACGTGTTGGTGAACAGCGGGGGCATCGCCAGCGCGACGAGCGCGAGCAGCAGCGGCCAGAACGTCGTGTCGACCTCCCAGCGGCTGGCCAGGAACCAGAACAGGATGATCAGGCCGAAGCTCGGGATCGCGCGGCCGATGTTCACCGCGCTGCTAGCGAGGAACGCGCCCTTGCGGTAGTGGGCCAGCCACAGCGCGGCCGGGATCGTCAGGACAGCCGCGATCACCAGTGCCAGCAACGAAAACCTGAGGTGCTCCAGCGTCCGGTACGGGATGCCGGCCTTGTCCGTCCAGCTCCAGCGGTTGGGGTCCGCGAGCCACGCGTTCAGCTGGTCGAGGAAGCTCATCGCGCCCGCACCTTCCGCGACCAGGGCGCCAGCAGGCGCTCGCTGAACCAGAGGACGAGGTCGACGACCACCGCCAGGACCACCGACAGCACCACACCGACGATGATCTCCGTCGGGTTGGGCGTCGCCGTCTGGATGCCAGCGCGGATGAAGTAGCCCAGGCCGCCGAGGCCGAGCATCGACGTCACGGTGACCAGGCCGATCGTCGTCACCGCGGCGACGCGCAGCCCGGCGATCACCACCGGCAGCGCGAGCGGCAGCTCGATCTGCCAGAGCAGCCGGCCGCGCGTGTAGCCCATGCCGACCGCGGCCTCGCGGACCTCGTTCGGCACCTGGTCGACGCCCGTGACGATGTTGCGAACCAGGATGAGCAGCGTGTACGTCGCGAGCGGGATCATCGCGGTGAGGAACGTCAGCCCGAAGAACGGCACCAGCACGGCGAACGCGCCGAGGCTCGGGATCACGTAGAGCGCGCCGGCCGTGCCCAGGATGACCGGGTACGACCAGCGGTACCGCAGCGAGAGCACCGCGAGCGCGATCGAAACGACCAGTCCGACGCCGAGTGCGGCGGCGGTGAGCGAGATGTGTTCGCCGAGGCGCTGGACGATGTCGTCCGCGTTGCGGTCCACCCACTTCCACTGGAAGATCGGGGGCCCGCTATCGACACTGTCGGCGGCCAGCGGGGTCACCGCGGTCACGTGCACCTGGCGACCCTACCCCGTTTGGTGGGGGCTCATTCCGGAGTCTGGGAATTCGAGTGCAGTTCTCCCAATATGTGGGCACTTGTCGGTGGGCGGCGCTAGGGTCCTTTCGTCTGTTCGAGTGACGAGGGAGTGGGGATTCGTGCGCTGGTTCCGGAACGCGTCCGTGGTGGCGGTGGCCGTCGCGGCGACGCTCGGTTTGGCCGCCTGTGGGGGTGGCAGCGACAGTGGTGACAAACCCGCCGCGCAGAGCAAGGGTGGCGCGCCGATCGTCGTCGCGTCCTTCAACTTCACCGACAGCCAGATCCTCGCCGAGATCTACGCGCAGGCGCTGGAGGCCAAGGGCTACCCGGTGACGCGCAAGCTGAACCTGGGCTCGCGGGAGCTGATCTACCCGTCGCTGAAGTCCGGTGAGCTGCAGTTCATCCCGGAGTACCAGGGGGCGGCGATCACCACCGGCTTCGGCAAGGAGGCCGGGAAGACCGCGCAGGAGGAGCACGACCAGCTGGCCAAGCTGTTCGAGCCCAGCGGCGTCGGCCTGCTGAACTTCGCCGCGGCCGAGGACAAGAACACTTACATCGTCAAGTCCGACCTGGCCAAGGAAAAGGGCATCGCGTCCATCAGCGACCTGAAGAAGCTGGACAAGGTCGTCATGGCGGGGCCGCCGGAGTGCGAGAAGCGCCTTCCGTGCTTCTTGGGCTTCAAGGACGTCTACAAGCTGACGAACGCGACGTTCCAGACCGTCCAGGAGGCCGGGCCGCGGGTCGAGCAGCTGAAGTCGGGCGCCGTCACGGTGATCCCGGTCGACTCGGTCAGCCCGCTGACCGGTGACTCGAACTACACGGTGCTCAAGGACGACCTGAACATCGTGCCGACGGAGAACGTCGTGCCGGCGGTGAACAAGAAGGTGCTGGACGAGCGTGGCGCCGACTTCGCGACCGCGGTGAACGCGGTGAGCGCGAAGCTGACGACGGATGTGATGCGCGATCTGAACAAGCGGGTCGACTCGGACGGCGAGAAGGCCGCTGATGTCGCGAAGGATTGGCTGTCGCAGGCCGGTCTTTGACCTGAGCGCCCCAAGGCGGCCTTGGTTGCGTTGAACGCACCGAAGGCCGCCTTGGGTGCGTTCAACGCACCGAAGGCCACATTGGGGCGCTTTGCTCTGGTCCTACGCCGTTCCGCGGACCACCCACGCGCGGGCCGAGAGCGGGATCGAGCCGTCCGGGTTCGTCGGCAGCCTGCTGCGCAACAGCTCGCGCACCTGGTCGCGGCGGGCCTCCGGCAGCGTCGCCAGGTACGCCGGGGCCGGGCCCTGGGCGCCGAGGAACGGCTGCCAGTAGTCGTCGAAGCCGGTGAACACCGTCGGGATCTTGATCTCGCCGACCGACACCTCGGTGAAGCCCGCTTCCGTCCACAGCCGGCCCAGCGGCTCGGGGCGGCACAGCGTGAACCGGCGGCCTTCGTCCAGCTCCGCGACGCGGGCCGGGTCCAGCTCGGCGGCGGCCTCCCAGAAGTGCCGGATCAGCTCCATGCCCTCCGCGAGATCCCAGACGTACGCCGCGGCCGGGCCGCGCGTCACCCGGGCGATCTCCGCCGCCGCGCGGGCCGGGTCGGGCACGAAGTTCAGCACCAGGCCGGACACCACCACGTCGAAGCTGTCGTCCGGGAAGGGCAGCGATCGCGCGTCGGCGACCTCGAACGACGCCCGCGGGTCGGTCACCCGAGCACGAGCGGTCGTCAGGAAGCCCGAAGACGGGTCCACGCCCACGACCTCGACGGGATCCGCCGCGGCCAGCACCGCCGACGTCAGTGCGCCCGTGCCGCAGCCGACGTCGAGCCAGCGGCGGCTCGCCGGGACGCCGAGCTGTCGGACGAACGTCGCCGCGACGCGCCGGCTCCACCGTCCGATGTAGGCCTCGTACGCGTCGCCCGTCTGCCACATGTCTGGGAGTACAGCACAAATAACCGCTGGTCAGCCGTTAGCCAGATCACCCGTCGCCGTGTTGCCCGCTGACGTCGCGCGCCGCAGGAAACCCGCGATCAGCGCCAGCTCTTCCTCGCTGTAACCGGCGCAGAGCTCGTCCATCGCCGTGTTCATCCCCGCGTACAGCCGGAACAGCTCCGCGTTCCGGCCGCGGACCGCGCGCACCGCGACCGCACGGCGGTCCGCCGCCTCGGGGTCGCGTTCGCGGACGATCCAGCCGCCCTTCTGGAGCCGGTCGAGGATGCCGGTCATCGTCGCCGGGTGCAGCCCGGCGCGGCGGGCCAGCGCGCTCGGGCTCAGCGGCCCGTGCCTGCCGATCAGCTCCAGGCAGTCCAGGTCGACGTCCTTGAGCGCGAGGTGGGCGCTGACCTGGTGGTTCAGCAGCGAAAGCTGGTTGCGCAGCTCCCGCAGCGACTCCTTGAGCGCCACGGTCGCGCGCCGCCGGCCGGTGGCGTCCGTCGTGGAACTCATGGGTGTCAGCCTAACGCGGTGGGCGGCCTCCCGGCCGGTGGTGGAATCGTGGGCCACACTCGACGCCCGAAGGAGAAGGAGCGAAATGGGAAAGGTCACGGCCACCGCGGAGCGCACCATCGACGCCCCGGCCGACAAGGTCCGCGCACTCGTCGCCGACTACGCCGAAACGCGCCCGAAGCTGCTCACCGAGCACTACCGCGACTACGAGGTGACCGAGGGCGGCGTCGGCGCCGGGACCAAGGCCGGCTGGAAACTGCAGGCGACGTCCAAGCGCGTGCGCGACGTCAAGGCCACCGTCACCGAGCCGAAGCCCGGCACGCTGGTCGAGACCGACACGAACTCCAGCATGGTCACCACCTGGACGGTTTCCGAAGCCGGTGAGAAGAGCCTCGTCCGGATCGAAACCAGCTGGGACGGCGCCGGCGGCATCGGCGGCTTCTTCGAGAAGACCTTCGCGCCCGGTGGGCTCAAGAAGATCTACGACGGCGTCCTCGGGAAGCTCGCCGAGATCGTGTAGCACGTCACAATCGGAATGTGCGCCCCGGTTAGTAGGTTGCAGCCAGAGGAATCCGGGGCGCCTGCCCCGCTTCGAGATTGAGGAGTTCGACGGTGAACGCACCCACTCAGGCGACCGAAATCCGGCTGGCGTCGCGCCCGGAAGGTGTCCCGACGCACGACAACTTCGACGTCGTCGACACCGAGATCCCCACCCCCGGCGAGGGGCAGATCCTGGTGCGCAACCTGGTCATGAGCGTCGACCCGGCCATGCGCGGCCGCATGCGCGACGTCAAGTCGTACGCGCCGCCCTTCGAGGTCGGCGAGGTCATGTCCGGCGGGGCGGTCGGCGAGGTCGTCGAATCGAAAATCGATGGAGTCGGACCCGGCGACCACGTGCTGCACCAGGCCGGCTGGCGCACCCACGCCGTCCTCGACGCCAAGCGCTTCGTGAAGGTCGACGCCGACGCCGCGCCGCTCTCGACGTACCTCGGCGTGCTCGGCATGCCGGGCCTGACCGCGTACGCGGGCCTGCTGGAGTCGGCCGAGTTCAAGCCGGGCGACACGGTGTTCGTCTCGGGCGCGGCCGGCGCGGTCGGCTCCCTCGTCGGGCAGCTCGCGAAGCTGAAGGGCGCCAAGCGCGTCATCGGCTCGGCGGGGTCGGCGGAGAAGGTGCGCCACCTGGTCGAGGACCTCGGCTTCGACGCGGCGTTCAACTACAAGGACGGCCCGGTCGCCGCGCAGCTCCACGAGGCGGCGCCAGAGGGCATCGACGTCTACTTCGACAACGTCGGCGGCGAGCACCTCGAAGCCGCGATCAGCGCGATCAACCTCCACGGGCGCATCGCCGTCTGCGGCATGATTTCGCAGTACAACGCCACCGAGCCGACGCCGGCGCCGCGCAACCTCGCGCAGATCATCGCCAAGCGGATCACCATCCGCGGCCTGCTGGTGATCGACCACTGGGGCCTGCAGCAGCAGTTCGTCAGCGAGATCGCGCCGCTGGTGAGTTCCGGGCGGATCAAGTACTCCGAGACGTTCGTCGACGGCATCCGCAACGCGCCGGACGCCTTCCTCGGCCTGCTCTCCGGGGCCAACACCGGCAAGATGCTGGTCCGGATCGCGGACTAATCCAGCAGCGAGGCCAGCTCGGGCAGCGACGAGATCGTGTACGTCGGCTCGGGCGAGCCGGGCAGCGGGCGGACGCCGGGGCGGGCGAGCAACGCCGTCCGCAGCCCGGCCGCCTGCGCGCCCGCGATGTCCCAGTCGTGCGCGGCGATCATCACCGCGTCGGCCGGCGCGACCGAGTAGGCGTCCAGGACCTGCCGGTACGGCTCCGGCGCGGGCTTGAGCCTGCCCACCTGCTCGGCCGAGAAGATCCGGTCGAAGAGCGTGGCCAGGCCCGAGTTCTGCAGCTGCGCCTCGGCGGTGGCGAGCGGCGAGTTCGTCAGCGCGACGACGTCGTGGCCGGCTTCGCGCAGCTTGGCGAGGCCTTCTTCGACGTCCGGGTGGGCGGGGAGACTTCGCAGTCCTTCGCCGACATTCGCGAGGTTGATCTCGTGCCCGTGCCGGGCGGCGACTTCGGTGGCGGCTTCTCCCGCGATGCCGGCGAAGTCGCGGTAGCCGCCGGTGGCCGTGACGGTCAGGACCGTGTGGATGGCCAGTCCGAACCACTCGCGCCGCAGCTCGGGGCCGCCGACGAGGTCGTCCATCGCGGCGAGGTCGAGCAGCGTCTCGTTGACGTCGAACACGCACAGCATGCGGATCTCCGGAGGTTCGAAGGTTCTCGTACCTCGTCGAAGGTACGACAGCTGCCGTACCATGTCCAGCATGCCCGGTGAACTGCCGATTCCGGAGATGGCCGCCGTCGACCTCGGCGCTGTCCTGTCCGCCCTCGCCGACCCGCACCGCCGCGCGGTCGTGCTGGAACTCGTGGACGGAGACGGCGCCGAGCGCGCGTGCTCGTCGTTCCCGCTGCCGATCGCCAAGTCGACCCGGACGCACCACTGGCGGGTGCTGCGCGAGGCCGGCCTGGTCCGGCAGCGCGACGCGGGCAACGGCACGTTCGTGCGGCTGCGCCGCGACGAGTTCGAGGCGAAGTTCCCGGGGCTGCTGGACGTCGTTGCCGGGATCAGTACAGCCGGGATCAGTACTGCTCGGTCAGCGCCCGTTCGTTGAGGCTCGCGTCGAGTTCGTCCGCTGAGATCGACAGGGCGATCTGGTCACGCAGGATCGTGCCCAGCGTCGGCAGGGCCGAGCGGTCCGGCCACGTCGACGGGTCCCACAGCGACGACCGCAGGAACGCCTTCGCGCAGTGCATGTACAGCTCTTCGACCTCGATGACGACCGCGAGCTTCGGGCGCTTTCCCTTCACCACCAGCGCATCGAAGAACGGCGCGTCGGACACCAACTGAGCGCGGCCGTTCACCCTCAGCGTCTCGTTCATGCCCGGCACCAGGAACAGCAACCCCGCGTGCGGGTTGTCGACGATGTTGCGGAAGCTGTCGATCAGCTTGTTGCCCGGCCGGTCCGCGAGCACCAGCGTCCGGTCGTCGAGCACCAGGACCGAGCCCGCCGGGTCGCCGCGGGGCGAGACGTCGCATCTGCCGTCCGGTGCCGAGGTCGCCAGCAGCACGAACGGCGAGTGCGCGATCAGCGTTCGCGCGTGCTCGTCGATGTGGTCGATGACCTTCTGCCGCGTGGTCGGCTTCGCGTCGCCGAGCAGCTCCCGCAAGGCCTCATGCGTGTCGATGATCCCCATGGGGCCAAGCTAGCGCGGACCACCGACAGTTCTCCCCGCGATCGCGATCCGCGCCGCCTCGGTCGACTTCTTCACCACCAGGTCCACCGAGTAGCCGTGCTTCACGAAGACGCCGTCGAGCTGGAACGTGCCGTAGCCGTGGGCCTGGGTGAACAGCTGCTCCATCAGCTCCAGCGCCGTTGCCGGGTCGGGGGCGACCGCCAGGCAGCGCATCAGGAACTCGTCCGTCAGGCGGCGGGTCTGCGCCATCAGCTCCACGTGCTCGGGACTGTGGAGGCCGTCGGCGTAGATGACGTTCATCCCGGCCCGGCGCTCGATCAGGTAGCGCGTGTACGCGCCCGCGCCCGCGGCCAGGGCGTCCACCGGGTCCGTGTGCTCGGCCGCCGCTTCGGTGACGCGGTCGGCCAGCTGGCAGGCGATGTGGCAGGCGACCTCGGCCAGCAGGCTTTCGCGGTCGGCGAAGTGCCGGTACGGCGCTCCGGGGCTGACGTTCGCCCGGCGAGCGACCTGTGCGACCGAGAAGCCCTCGAGCCCCTGCTCGGCGATCAGGTCGAGCGAGACGCGCACGAGCTCGGCCCGCAGATCGCCGTGGTGGTACTTGCCGCCCATGACCTGGATCACATCTCCCGATCGAAATATGTAAGACCCCTCTTACGTAGACATGTAAGAGACCTCTTACGAGAGCTAACGGTACTTGAACCTGGAGGGTTCCATGAGCACCACCACGCACGCCATCGCGGCACCGGCGCCGGGTGCGCCGCTCGCACCGACCACGATCGAGCGCCGCGACCTGCGTCCGGACGACGTCCTCATCGACATCGCCTACGCCGGCATCTGCCACAGCGACATCCACCAGGCCAAGGAAGACTGGGGCCAGGCGATCTTCCCGATGGTCCCGGGCCACGAGATCGCCGGCGTCGTCGCCGCGGTCGGCTCCGACGTCACGAAGTACCAGGTCGGCGACCGCGTCGGCGTCGGCTGCATGGTCGACTCCTGCGGCGAGTGCGAATACTGCAAGGCCGGCACCGAGCAGTTCTGCGTCAAGGGCAACGTCCAGACGTACAACGGCATCGGCTTCGACGGCGAGAACACCTACGGCGGCTACAGCAACCAGATCGTCGTGAAGGACGCCTTCGTCTGCCGCATCCCCGAGGGCATCAGCCTCGACATCGCCGCGCCGCTGCTGTGCGCGGGCATCACCACCTACTCGCCGCTGCACCACTGGGGCGCCGGCCCCGGCAAGAAGGTCGCCGTGATCGGCCTCGGCGGGCTCGGGCACATGGGCGTCAAGATCGCCGCCGCGATGGGCGCCGAGGTCACCGTGCTGAGCCAGAGCCTCAAGAAGCAGGAAGACGGCCTCAAGCTCGGCGCGACCGACTACTACGCGACCAGCGACGAAGCGACGTTCGACGTCCTCAAGGGCAAGTTCGACGTCATCCTCAACACCGTGTCGGCCAAGCTGCCGATCGACGCCTACCTCGGCCTGCTCAAGGTCGGCGGCGCGATGGTGAACGTCGGCGCGCCCGGCGAACCGCTGTCGTACAACGCTTTCTCGCTGCTGGGCGGCAACAAAGTGCTGGCCGGCTCGATGATCGGCGGCATCGCCGAGACCCAGGAGATGCTGGACTTCTGCGCCGAGCACGGCATCGGCGCGGAGATCGAGACGATCTCGGCCGACAAGGTCAACGACGCCTACGAGCGCGTCGAGAACTCCGACGTGCGCTACCGGTTCGTCATCGACGCCTCGACCATCGGCGCGTGACGCACCCGCACGGCAACCGCGTCAGAACACCACGGTGCGGTTGCCGTGCACCAGCACCCGGTTCTCCAGGTGCCAGCGCAGGCCGCGGGCCAGCGTCACCTTCTCGATGTCCCGGCCCTTGCGGACCATGTCCTCGACCGAGTCGCCGTGGTCGACGCGGATGACGTCCTGGTCGATGATCGGGCCGGCGTCGAGGTCCGCCGTCACGTAGTGGCACGTCGCGCCGACCAGCTTCACGCCGCGCGTGTGCGCCTGGTGGTACGGCTTCGCGCCGATGAACGACGGCAGGAAGCTGTGGTGGATGTTGATCGCGCGGCCGGCCCAGTCGCGGCACAGGTCCGCGGGCAGGATCTGCATGAACCGGGCCAGCACCACCGCGTGCGGCTCGTGCTCGTCGACCAGCTTCCGGACTTCCTCGAACGCCGCTTCCTTGCCGCCGGCCGGGAACGGCACGTGGTGGAACGGGATGCCGTGCGCCCGGGTGATGTCGGCGAGCGACTCGTGGTTGCCGATCACCGCCGCGATGTCGACGTCCAGCTCACCGGACGCGACCCGGCCGAGCAGGTCGTACAGGCAGTGCCCGGCCTTCGAGACGAGCACCACCGCGCGGCGCCGCTCACCGGTGTCGCTGACCTGCCAGCTCGACTCCGCCGACAGGTCCGCGGCCACCTCGCCGAACCGGGCGCGCAGCTCGTCGGCGTCGAACGGCAGCGAGTCGGCCCGGACGACCTGGCGCGTGAAGAACCAGCCCGTGTCCGGGTCGGTGTGGTAGGCCGCTTCGACGATCCAGCCACCGTGCTCGGCGAGGAACCCGGAGATCCGGGCGATGATGCCGGTGCGGTCGGGGCAGCCGAAGGTGATGACGTAGCGGCGTTCGGGAGCGGTCACGACGGCATTGTCCCCCGCGCTGGTCAGGGCGCCGCGAGCGGTGCGAGGTCACCCGTGACGCGCGCCTGGTGCGGACGCCCCCAGAGCGCGCGGTAGACGTCGTCGGCGGCGCCGGTGACCTCGGCGACCGGCTCGCCGAGGGCCCACGTGCGCTCCGGCGTCGTGACGCGGACGTCGGCTTTCTTGCCCAG
The DNA here is from genome assembly GCF_040682155.1 of Amycolatopsis sp. NPDC051371. Classification (NCBI taxonomy): domain Bacteria; kingdom Bacillati; phylum Actinomycetota; class Actinomycetes; order Pseudonocardiales; family Pseudonocardiaceae; genus Amycolatopsis; species Amycolatopsis sp. NPDC051371. The sequence goes on along the minus strand of NZ_JBFBAG010000013.1, from coordinate 159,571 downwards.
GCGCGGGGTGAGGTAGGTCAGGAACTCGTCGATCCCGTCGTTGGCGAAGCCGGGTTCGAACCGAGTCGGCGGGACGTCGTCGAGAGCCGATTCGGCGTCGAGGCGGTGGATCGCCGTCTCGTGGGCCATCCGGCGGGTCCAGTCGCCGCCCGTGGTGTCGAAGCCGGGGTACGGCGAGAAAGCTGGGGATCCCGGGTCTGTCGCGAGGGCTTCCCGCAGGGCCAGGCGCTGGCCGTCCCACCACCCGAGGACGTCGGCCCAGTCCGCGGGCGGCTCCGGTTTCACCGGGCGGTTCACGGCCAGGCCGACAACGAAGCCGTGCACGAAGGCGATGTGCGCCACCAGGTCATGGACAGTCCATTTCGGACAGTTCCGGACCGGCGCCGTCGGACCGGCTTTCAGCGCCGCCCGCTTCAGCGCGTCGGCGTGGACGTCGATCGCCTCCAGCAGCTGCATGGGCCGACCGTAGCCGTCGCCCGGCCTCGATGGCGAAAACCAGGCCCAAACCGAGGCTGAAGGACAGCAACAGCCCCTTCGCCGGTTCGTCGGCGAAGGCCGCTCCGCCGGCGAGGCCGATCAGCACGCTGTACACCGCCCAGATCGACGCGCCGGCGAGGTCCAGTGGCACAAACCGGCGCAAGGGATACCCGAGGCTGCCGGTGGCCAGGGCGCTGGCGACGCGTCCGCCCGGCAGGTAGCGCGCGGCGATGATCAGCAGTCCTCCGTTGCGCCGCACCTGGTCTTGCGCCCACGCGTAGCGCCGTTGCCCTTCCGGCCCGCGTTGCAGCCGCGCGATGGCCCGCGGCCCGGCGGCCCGGCCGACGGCGTACCCGAGGCAGTCGCCCGCCCACGCCCCGCCCGCCGCCACGGCCGCGAGCAGGGCCAGCCGAGCCGGGTCGGGCCCGAGCAGCACGGCGACGGTGACGACGGTCGTCTCGCTGGGCATGAACGGCAGCAGCGCGTCCAGCCCGGACACGGCGAAGACGAGCACCCACAGCCACGGCGAGCCCACGGCGTCGCGCAGCAGTTCGGTGACGTGCGCCAGCAGTTCCACGACTCAATGGTGATCACCGCAGGTCACTTCGGGGTGACGCAGCGGGGGTGGCCCGGTGAACGTTCAGGCGGGGGCGACCGCGGACCACGGCACGGTCAGCTCGCCGAGCCGGATCCGCGACGGCGGGCCCGACACCGGCCAACCCCGTGCGACCAGCAGCCGCACGGTTTCCAGCCAGCGCGAGCGGACCCCGAACGCCTGGTGCGGCGCGGCCGTGGCCCAGCAGGCGTCGAGGGACGACAACAACGCGTGCACCCGCTCGCCCGGGACGTTCCGGTGGATCAGCGCCTTCGGCAGCCGCTCGGCGATCGTCGACGGCTTCTCCAGCCCCGCCAGCCGCATCGACAGCGTCAACGAAACCGGGCCGGACGCGGAAACCAGCACCCACGTCGACAGCCGGCCGATCTCGTCGCACGTCCCCTCGACCAGCAGGCCGCCCGGGGCCATCGAGTCCAGCACCAGCCCCCACGCGCCCGCGACCTCGTCTTCCGCGTACTGCCGCAGCACGTTGAACGCGCGCACCAGCACCGGCCGGGTCCCGGCCAGCTCGAACCCGCCGCGGCGGAAGTCCAGCAGCGGCGGGGAAGCGGCAGGCTGGGCGACAGCCACGCGCGCGGGGTCCAGCTCCAAGCCCAGCACCCGGACGTCCGGCCGGACGCGCCGCAGCCACCGCGCCAGTTCGACGGTCGTCACCGGCGAAGCGCCGTAACCGAGGTCGACGACCAGCGGCGCGTCGGCCGCGCGCAGCAACCGGGTCGTCGCCGGCGCAGAAGCGATCCAGCGGTCGACCCGGCGGAGGCGGTTCGGGTTGGTCGTGCCGCGGGTCGGCGCGCCGACCGGGCTCAGTTTGCTTCGGTGAGCCACTTCGCCGTGAATTCGGACTCGTGCTCCAGCAGCTTCGTGACCTGCTCGGCGATCACGCTTTCCAGCTTCCCGCCGAACAGCGGGATCCGGACCGTCACCTCGCCGCTGATCCGCAGCACCGTCTTGTCGCCGTTGGCCAGCAACGCGGTGCGCGCGGTGATCTCGCCCGGGACGCCGCCGACCTCGACCGTCGCGTTGCCCTGGCGGCCGGTGCCGTCGTTGCTCACGCGCCAGGTCTGCGTGCGGGTCACGATCAGGTCGCCCTTGTGCAGCGTCCGCACCGCCTGCGGCAGCTTGTCCGCGCTGATCCCCTGCCGCAGCTCGTACCGCAGGTCCGTGCCGGAGACCTCGTACGACAGCAGCGCCGCGCCGTGCCCGCCGAGCCGCTCGAGCCGCGCTCGGAGCGCGTCTTCGCCGGCGACCGCCGCGTACGTCGCGGCGACGTCGGCGGAGAACTCAGCACGGTGCTCGATCCGGGATCCCATGAGCCGGACAGTACCGTCAGACGCGTGAACACCGCCCGAACTCCCGCACTCCCGAAGCTCTCCGCGTACACCACGCTGCGTCTCGGCGGCCCGGCCCGCCAGTTCGTCAGCGCGGTGACCAGCGAAGACCTCGTCGCGGCGGTCCGCGAGGCCGACGCGGCGGGCGAGCCGGTGCTGCTGCTCGGCGGCGGCTCCAACCTGGTGGTCGGCGACGCGGGGTTCGACGGCACGCTGATCGAGGTGGCGAACACCGGCTGGCGCCGTGACGGTGCCGTCGTGGAGGTCGAGGCCGGCCAGAACTGGGACGCGTTCGTCGCCGGGCTCGTCGAGGCGGGCCTGGGCGGGCTCGAATGCCTCTCCGGCATCCCGGGCAGTGTCGGCGCGACGCCGATCCAGAACGTCGGCGCGTACGGCTGCGAAGTGGCCGAGTCGATCGTTTCGGTGGAGCTGTACGACCGGCGGACGCGTGAAGTGCGCACGCTCAAGGCGGACGAGCTCGGCTTTGCCTACCGCACCAGCGTCCTCAAGGGCACCGACAACGGTGTCGTCCTGTCGGTCCGCTTCGAGATCCGCGAGGACGGCCTCTCGGCGCCCGTCCGCTACGCCGAACTGGCGCGCACGCTCGGCGTCGAGATCGGCGCCCACGTCCCGGCGGCCGAAGCGCGTGAAGCCGTGCTCGAGCTGCGTCGCGGCAAGGGCATGGTGCTCGACCCGGACGACCACGACACGTGGAGCGCGGGCTCGTTCTTCACCAACCCGATCGTCCCGTCGGCCGCGGCGGAAGCCGTCTTGGCGCGCATCACGGACAGCGTCGGGTCCGAGGTCCCGCAGTACCCGGCCGACGGCGGCGTCAAGCTGTCCGCGGCCTGGCTGATCGAGCGCGCCGGCTTCGCGAAGGGGCACCCCGGGCCGGGGAACCGCGTCTCGCTGTCGACGAAGCACACCCTCGCGCTGACCAACCGCGGCGACGCGACGACCGAAGACCTGCTCGCCCTGGCCCGCGAAGTCCGCGACGGCGTTTCCGAGCGTTTCGGGGTCCGGCTGCACCCGGAGCCGTTGCTGATCAACTGCGTGATTTGAGCCGAACCGGGCAACCTGGACGTGTGTAGGACGTCATTGTCGACATAGGCGGCGCCACCTGATCGGATGGTCTTTACCTTTCGGCGGGTAACGTCGGCTGGGCTACCAGCGCTAAGGGCGTGTGCCCCGCTGGTCGGCGGGGGAACTCGGGAGGTTTCGGTGATCGAACGGCGTACGGTCTTCAAGGCCGCTCTGGCGGCGGGGGCCGCCCTGGTCGCCGCGGCGTGTTCGAGCACGAACGACGGCACCGCGCTGCCCACCGGCGCCGCGGGCGCCGACGGGGAGGGCGGGGCCCAGCCCGTGGCGAAGATCACGGCCGAGCCGGCCGTCAACGCCAAGGACGCCCCGGTCCTCAAGCCCGTCGTGATCAAGGTCGCCGACGGCAAGCTCACCGAGTGCAAGGTGACCGCCGACGGCGGCAAGGCCGTCAAGGGCGACACCGCGCCGGACGGGCTCTCCTGGACCAGCTCCGAGCCGCTCGGCTACGGCAAGACCTACACCTACGCGGCCAAGGCCACCGGCAGCGACGGCAAACCCGTCGAGCTCACCGGCACCTTCAGCACGATCACCCCGGCCAAGCAGATCCGCGCCACGCTCAACCCGGCCGACAACCAGCAGGTCGGTGTGGCCATGCCGATCAGCGTCAAGTTCCAGTCGCCGGTCAAGGACCGCGCGGCCGTCGAGAAGGCGCTGTCGGTGAAGACGGACAAGGACGTCGAAGGCGCCTGGGGCTGGCTGTCCGACAGCCAGGTCGACTACCGGCCGAAGGAGTACTGGCCGCAGAACATCACCGTGAGCGTCGAGGCGAAGCTGTACGGCGTCGAGCTGGGCGGCGGCGCGTACGGCAAGGCCGACGTCACGACGAAGTTCAAGATCGGCCGCAACCAGGTGGTCAAGGTCAACACCCCGGACCACCAGATGCGCGTCTACCGCGGTGGTTCGCAGGTCAAGAGCTACCCGTGCGCGAACGGGCTGGACGCCGAGGTCGACCGCAACACCCCGAACGGCACCTACATCGTCATGAGCAAGGAGCCGACGGCGGTGTTCGACAACGCCCGCTACGGCTACACGAACGTCAACAAGAAGTGGGCCTGCCGGTTCTCCAACCACGGCGAGTACATCCACGAGAACCAGGACAACGCGGCCAACATCGGGAAGACCAACAACTCCCACGGCTGCGTCAACCTCCTCGAGGCCGACGCGAAGGACTACTTCGACTCCGCGCTGGTCGGCGACCCCGTCGAGATCACCGGCTCGAACCTGGGCGCGCCGATGGCTTCGGATGTCAAGGACTGGAACTACAGCTGGTCGGCCTGGAAAGGGCTGGGTGCGAAGTAACCCGTGCGCACCGAAGTCGTCGGGTACGGCGGGACGCGGCTGGGCCTGCGGGTCGAAGGGGCCGAGAACAGCAGGCCGATCGTGTTCGTGCACGGCTGGGCGCAGTCGGCCGGCTGCTGGGCCGCGCAGCTCGCCGACCCGGCGCTGACCGAGCGGTTCCGCCTGGTCGCGATGGACCTGCGCGGCCACGGCGCGTCCGACGTCCCGGCGTCGGGCTACGACGACCCGGTGGCCTGGGCCGACGACCTCGCCGCGGTGCTCGACTTCGCCGGGCCGGACGCGATCGTCGTCGCCTGGTCCTACGGCGGCCTGGTGCTCACCGACCACATCCGGGTGCACGGCACCGCACGGCTGCGCGGGATCGTGCTCGTCGGCGCGATCACCGAGATCGGCCGCGACCGGGCGGGCGGACGCGTCGGCCCGTTGATGCGTGAGCACATGCGGGCGATGCTTTCGGACGATCCGGACATCGCGGTCCCGGCGCTCACCGCGTTCAGCCGCGACATGGCCGGCGGCCCGGTGCCCGGAGCGCAGGTCCAAGCTCTGCTAGGGGCTTCTCTCAGCGTGCCCCCGTCGGTTCGCGCGGCGCTGTTCCGCCGAGACATCGGCAGCGACGAAGTCCTGGTCAGGGTCGACAAACCGACCCTCGTCGTGCACGGTTCGCACGACCAAGTGATCGACCCCGCGGCGGCGGAGCACTCGATCGGGAAGATTCCGGGTGCCACCGGGCGTTGGTTCCTTGACGGGGGGCATGCGCCCTTCGCCGAGTCCGCGGACGAGTTCGACGCGGTACTCCGGCAGTTCGCCGAGGAATGCTGACGTAACGCGGGAGACGACCAAGGTGACCAGCTCCATCCGCGGGTTCCGTGCTGCGCCGCGCCGGGTCGCGGTGCTGTCCGTCCACACCTCGCCACTCGAGCAGCCGGGGACCGGTGACGCGGGCGGGATGAACGTCTACGTCAGCCAGACGGCGATCGAGATGGCCCGCCTCGGGGTCGAGGTCGAGGTGTTCACCCGCGCGACGGCGTCGGACCAGCCGCCGGTGGCCGAGCTCGCGCCGGGCGTGACCGTCCGGCACGTGCAGGCGGGCCCGTTCGAGCCGCTGAGCCGCGACGAGCTGCCCGCGCAGCTGTGCGCGTTCACCTCCGGCGTGCTGCGCACCGAGGCGTTCCACGAGCCCGGCTACTACGACCTCATCCACTCGCACTACTGGCTCTCGGGCCAGGTCGGCTGGCTGGCGCGCGACCGGTGGTCCGTGCCGCTCGTGCACACCGCGCACACCCTGGCAAAGGTGAAGAACGCCGCGCTCGCCGAGGGCGACAAGCCCGAGCCGCGCACCCGCGTGATCGGCGAGGAGCAGGTGGTCGCCGAGGCCGACCGGCTGGTCGCCAACACCGCGGTCGAGGCGCGCCAGCTCGTCGACCTCTACGACGCCGAGCCGCACGCGGTGCACGCCGTGCCGCCGGGTGTCGACCTCGAACGCTTCACGCCGGGTTCGCAGGCCGTCGCGCGGGCCGAGCTGGGCCTCGCCGCCGACGACGTCGTGCTGGCCTTCGCCGGCCGGATCCAGCCGCTCAAGGCGCCGGACGTGCTGTTGCACGCCGCGGCGGCCCTCCTGCGCCGGCGTCCGGAGCTGGCCCCCCGTCTGGTCGTGCTGATCGTCGGCGGGCCGTCGGGCACCGGGCTGGAGCAGCCGCAGGCCCTGCGCGAGCTGGCGGTTTCGCTGGGCATCGAGCGCCAGGTCCGCTTCTTGCCGCCGCAGCCGGGCGAAGCGCTCGCCCGGGTGTTCCGCGCCGCCGACGTCGTCGCGGTGCCCAGCTACAACGAGTCGTTCGGGCTGGTCGCGCTGGAGGCGCAGGCCTGTGGGACGCCGGTGGTCGCGGCCGAGGTCGGCGGGCTGCCGGTGGCGGTGCCGCACGGCGTGTCCGGCCTGCTGGTCCCCGGGCACGGCGCCGAGGAGTGGGCGGACGCGCTGGCCGCCGTCGCCCTGCGCCCGGACCGGCGAGCCGAGCTCGGCGCCAACGCCGTCGTGCACGCGGGACGCTTCTCCTGGCGTCGTACGACGGACGCGCTCCTGGACATCTATGCTCAGGCCACCAGCGCTTTCCGGCACGCGCTGGACCTGCGCGCGGAGGTGGCGGTGTGAGCCTGGACGAGCTGATCCAGTCTACTTTGGACTCTTCGGAGCTGGAGTACGACAAGCGCGGTCCCGGCAAGTACTTCGTCACGCTCCCGGGGACGAAGAAGCTGCAGACGAACGCGTGGCTCGTCGACGGCGACCACGCGTTTTCGGTCGAGGCGTTCGTTTGTCGACGTCCGGATGAGTCCCATGAGGACGTTTACCGGTTCCTGTTGCAGCGCAACGCGAAGCTCTACGGCGTGCACTACACAGTGGACAGTCTCGGCGACATCTACCTGGTCGGCCGGTTCGGCAAGGACACGATGTCCGCCGACGAGCTCGACAAGGTGCTGGGCCAAGTCCTCGAAGCCGCCGACGGCGACTTCAACACGCTGCTGGAGATCGGCTTCGCGACGTCGATCAAGCGCGAGTGGGACTGGCGCGTCTCCCGCGGCGAGTCGCTGGCCAACCTGCAGGCGTTCAAGCACCTCGTCGCGCCCGCGAAGCCGCACGAACCAGGCTTGACCGAGTCGTGACCCGGGCCGTGCAACGGTCCTGATCCGGACATCCGTCTCATCGCCAGTCGAAACTGGAGGGAGACCCAGGATGCGGACTCGATGGAGAGCGGCGCTGGCGATCACGGCGGCGGCGATCGCGCTGGCCGGCTGCTCGTCGGCGGAGAACGGGGCATCGTCCACGGCGGACAGCGCGGGCTCGGGGCGTGTGCCCGCCGCGCCTCAGCAGGGCACCGGCAAGGCCGATTCGAAGGTGACGCCACCGCAGGCCGGGGCCACCGACCGGAAGCTGTCGCGCAGCGCGCGGCTGGAGCTGACGGCCACCAAGGTCGTCGACGTCGTCGCGCAGGCCCGCGGGATCGCGCTGGGCGCGGGCGGCTACACCGGGCAGGAGAGCACCGGCGAGGACTCGGCGACGCTGTCGCTGGCGGTGCCCGCGGACAAGCTCGACCCGGTGCTCGACCAGCTTTCGCACCTGGGCTCGAGCCTGGTGAAGCGGGAGCTGAACACCCAGGACGTGACCGAGCAGGTCGTCGACGTCGAAGCACGGCTGACGACGCAGCGGAAGTCGGTCGAGCGGATCCGCGCGCTGCTCTCGCAGGCGACTTCGGTGTCGGACATCACGTCGATCGAGAGTGAGCTGACGAGCCGCGAATCGGCGCTCGAATCGCTCGAGCAGCAGCGGAACTCCCTGGCGGGCAGCGTCGCGATGGCGACCGTGGCGATGAGCATCCGCAGCGTGGCGGCGCCGGCGCCGGCGAAGGAGGACCGCAGCGGGTTCCTCGGCGGTCTGGCCGGCGGGTGGGACGCGTTCCTGGTCTTCGGCGGCGGCTTGCTGACCGTGCTGGGCGCGATCGCGCCGTTCCTGCTGATCGTGGTGCCGCTGGCGTGGCTGGGCTGGCGGCTGAACCGCCGTCGCCGCCCGGTGAAGGCGGAGCCCACCGAGGTGTGAGCGGGCAGGCGGGACGGCTCGAGGGAGGGGGGAGTCGCGATCTCGAGCCGCCCCGCTGAAGTTCCCGCCGATCAGGACCCGGTGACGAGGGGGATGCCAACGGGGCCGGCGGGCCGCGGCTCGGCAGGGGGGAGACGAGCCGCGGTCGTAGCCCGAAACCGGCCGGGGAGTGCGTGGAATCCGGCCGCTCGGGACGTAGTCAACCTGTCAGATCTCGACCTGTAATCACAAGACTACTCACTAGTCCGTTCGAGTGAACTTCACTCACGGCGATAACGGAACGCAGTCCGATGGCAGGATTTTGCGCGTTGTTGGCACCTGGACTTGTCGAAGGGTGAGGTGTTACTCCGAGGTAACACACTCTGTGTAGGACGCGAGGTCACCGGTCGATCCCGTGGTCCGGTCTGGCAGGCTGCAGGCATGGCTGAACTCGGGACGTTGGTGCTGCTCCGCCACGGGCAGAGCACGTGGAACGCGGAAAACCTGTTCACCGGCTGGGTGGACGTGCCGCTGTCGGAGCAGGGCGAGGCCGAAGCCCGCCAGGGCGGTCAGCTGCTGGCCGACGCCGGCCTGCTGCCGGACGTGCTGCACACCTCGCTGCTGCGCCGGGCGATCTCCACCGCGAACATCGCGCTGGACGCCGCCGACCGGCACTGGATCCCGGTCAAGCGCGACTGGCGCCTCAACGAGCGCCACTACGGCGCGCTGCAGGGCAAGGACAAGAAGCAGACCCTGGCCGAGTTCGGCGAAGAGCAATTCATGCTCTGGCGCCGCTCCTACGACACCCCGCCGCCGGCGATCGACCCGAAGGACGAGTGGAGCCAGGCGGACGACGCCCGCTACGCGAACCTCGGCGACAAGGCGCCGCTGACCGAGTGCCTCAAGGACGTCGTCGAGCGGCTGCTGCCGTACTGGGAGTCCGAGATCGTGCCGGACCTGCGCGCGGGCAAGACCGTCCTGGTCGCCGCGCACGGCAACTCGCTGCGCGCGCTCGTCAAGCACCTTGACGGGATCTCCGACGCCGACATCGCCGGCCTGAACATCCCCACCGGCATCCCGCTGCGCTACGACCTCACGGCCGACCTGAAGCCGGTCAAGGCCGGCGGCGAGTACCTCGACCCCGAGGCCGCCAAGGAAGCCGCCGCCGCGGTCGCCAACCAGGGCCGCTGACGCAAGTCCGTGAAGGCCACCTTGAGGAACTTCAAGTTCCTCAAGGTGGCCTTCACGGCTTTCAGGACGGGGTGACGGTGCGGACGCCGGTCGCCTTCCAGGTGGGGCCCGCGCGGACCAGGTCGAGGGTGGCCGACAGGGGTTTGGCGGTCGTCTGGCCCGCCGCGTCCGTCACTTGCACGTTCGCGTAGAACAACACGGTCGCCTTGTCCGCGGTGATGGTCGTCACGCCGGTCATCAGCTCCGGTGGCACGACGGCGCGCACGCCGCTCGTGCGGAACTTGTCGAGGTACGCGGCCTTGTTCGAGCGGTACTCGCCGAGCAGCGGCTCGGCGCAGACGGCTTCGGCCCGCGCGTACGAGCCTTCGGGGTCGGCGCTGTCCGCCGACGCCAGCGCGGTCACGGCCGCCCGCGCTCCCGCCAGCGCCGAATCGCGCAGGCCCGCCGCGCTGCCGTCCTCGGGGTGCGGCGCGGGCGACGGCTGGGCCGGGCTGACCGCGATGTCCGACAGACGCCAGCGCCCGCCGGCCGCGAGCGCGGTGAACGCGACCGTCGCCAGGCCCTTCGTCGTGCCGTTGACCTGTTCGAGCACGGTCAGCGCCCGCACCCGGTTCCCGGTCAGCTCAAGGGCCGCGGCCTGCAGCACCCGGGTGGTCAGCCGCACCGGCTGCGGGTTGTTCCGGATCTGCTCGAACAGGGCGGTGTACTGCGCCTTGGCGGAGCCGGTGAGGTGCGTCTCGGCGGTCCGGTCGAAGGCGGCCTTGTCGGCCGAGTCGTAGCTGAAGACGGCTTCGGCCGCGGTCTTCACGGCGGCGAGCGCGGCGGCCGTGCCGGGAGCGTCGATCACCGCGAGGTTCTCCGCGCCCGGGATCGGCGTGGCCGTGCCGGAGACCGCCGAGGAGCACGCCGACGTCACCAGGACCAGGACCAGCGCCGGCAACGCCCGCTTCACAGGAGGCCGGCCTCGCGGGCCCGCGCTCCGGCCTGGAACCGCGAAGACGCGCCGAGGATCTCCATCAGCTCGGCCACCCGCCGCCGGTAGGTCCGCAGGCCCACGCCGAGCGTCCGGGCCGCCGTCTCGTCCTTGCAGCCGGACGCCAGCTGCACGAGGATCTCGCGCGCGCCCAGCTCGGTGAACCGGGCCTGGTAGGACTCGAGGTCGGTGCCGCCGGCCCAGGCCGCCTCGAACAGCGACTGGATGCCCTGGACCAGCTCCGGGCTGCTGACGACTGTGTAGCTGCGGACGCCGCCGACGTTGTCGCCGGCCACGATCGCGATCCGGCGGTCCAGCAGGATCGTCTCGTTGACCTCGCGCTCGGTGATCCGGATGCGCGCGCCGTGCTCGGCCATGAACCGCAGGTGCTCCGCCAGCGCCGGGTCGAACAGGACGCCGGGCAGGTACATCTTGCGCACGGACATGCGCACTACCGTCCGCACCGCCTGCTCCCGCTCGGGCGCCGTCGGGTGCGCCACCGACCAGGTGTGCAGGTCGCGGGCCGCGCACGAAACCTCAGTCGCGGCCGCGAACAGGTGGGCCGTCCGCTCGAACAGCTCGGCCTCGCCCCGCACCACGACGACGTCAGTCACCTTCTCCACGTATTCCAGTCTGGCAGCAAAGTGCCATTCCCGGCGCCGCTCACGCCGGATCGCGAGGCTGGAGCCATGACCACGAACACCCTCCCCGCCGCCGCGGCGGGCACCTGGAAGCTCGGCTCCTTCGAAGTCAACCGGCTCGGCTTCGGCGCCATGCGCCTGATGTCCACTTCGGACGGCGGTGTCCGCGACCGCGAGACGTCGATCGCCGTGCTGCGCCGTGCCGTCGAGCTCGGCGTGAACCACATCGACACCGCCGCCTTCTACTTCGCCGGCCCCCGCTCGGCGAACGAGCTGATCAACCGGGCCCTCGCGCCGTACGGCGACCTGACGATCACCACCAAGGTCGGCCCGGGCCGCGACTTCACCGGCGCGTTCTACACCGCCCGGCCGGACCAGCTGCGGGACCAGGTCGAAGAGAACCTCCGCGAACTGGGCCTCGACCACCTCGACGTCGCCAACTACCGGATCGGCCAGGGCCTCGACCGCGGGGAAGGCTCGCTCGCCGACGGTTTCGGCGCGCTCGCGGAGCTGCGCGAGAAGGGCCTGATCCGCGAGCTGGGCATCTCCAACGTCGCGCCGCACCACCTGACGGAGGCACTCGAGATCGCGCCGGTCGTCTGCGTCCAGAACCAGTACGGCCTCACCGCCCGCCGCGAGGACGACGAGATCGTCCGGATGTGCGCCGAGCGCGGGATCGCCTTCGTGCCGTTCTTCGCCGTCGCGAGCGGGACGGGCGAGGACGCCCGCGTCGCCGAGGTCGCGCGCCGGCACGACGTCACCCCGGCCCAGGTGCGGCTCGCGTGGACCCTCCACCAAGGACCGCACGTGCTCGCCATCCCGGGCACCGGCGACGTCGCGCACCTCGAGCAGAACGTCGCCGCGGCGGCGCTGCGGCTCTCCGGCGACGATCTGAAGGCCCTCGACGGTGATGCGTGATTCACCCGGAATGTCTCGCCGGGGAATCGATCGGGTGAACGTGGGCTGAAGCACCGGCGAACATGTCATCGCCAGGTGTCGCGGTGCTCACGACTAGGCGGACAACGCTAGGCCGAAGGGCCACTTCTCAGCTTACGATCGGCCTGTGACCACGCCTGTTTCCCTCGCACTGGCCATCGGGGCACTGGTGGCCGGTGCGGTGGTCGGCTACCTCCTCGCACGGGCCCGGACCCGCCGCGAAGAGGCCCGGCCGCCGGGCCCGACCGTCGCGGAGCTCCTCGAACGGCTGGTCCGCTCGTCCCACAACGGCGTCGTCGTGCTCAACAAGTTCGGCGACATGGTGCTGCACAACCCGCGCGCCTACGAGCTGGGCCTGGTGAAGGTCAACCAGGCCGACGCGCGGGCCCGCAAGGCCGCCGAGCAGGTCGTCGAGACCGACGAGCCGATGGAGATCGACCTCTCGCCGCTCGAAGCGCGCGGCCGCCAGCCGGAGGCGGTGCTCGGCCAGGTCCGGCCGCTCGGCGACGGCTTCACCGTCGTCGAGGCCGTCGACCACTCCGAGGCCATCCGGCTGGAGGCCGTGCGCCGCGACTTCGTCGCCAACGTCAGCCACGAGCTCAAGACCCCGGTCGGCGCGATCGCGCTGCTCACCGAGGCCGTGCTCGACGCCGCCGAGGACGTCGAGGAGGTCCGCCGCTTCGGCGGCAAGATCCTGCGCGAGTCCACCCGGCTCGGCCAGCTCGTCACCGAGCTGATCGCGCTTTCGCGGCTGCAGGGCGCCGAGCGGCTGCCGGACCTCAACGTCGTCGAGGTCGACGCGGTCGTCCGCGAGGCGCTCGGCCGGACGACGCTCTCGGCCGAGTCGGCCGACATCCGGATCACCACCGACACCCCCAGCGGCTTGCTCATCGAGGGTGACCGGACGCTGCTGGTCACCGCGCTGTCGAACCTGCTGGAGAACGCCGTCGCGTACTCGCCGGCCGGCAGCCCGGTGTCGATCTCCCGCCGGCTCGCCGACGGGATGGTCGAGGTCGCCGTCACCGACCGGGGGATCGGCATCGCCGAGGACGAGCAGCAGCGCGTGTTCGAGCGCTTCTACCGCGCCGACAAGGCCCGCTCGCGCGCCACCGGCGGCACCGGGCTGGGCCTGGCGATCGTCAAGCACGTCGCGGCCAACCACGGCGGCTCGGTCGGGCTGTGGAGCCGTCCCGGCACCGGCTCGACGTTCACGCTGCGCATCCCCGCGCACGTCCGCCCCGAGCCGGCCCCGGAGCCGGCGCGCGCCACCAAGACCTCGCCGGCACCACGGCAGGAGAAGACCCCCGAGCGCACCCCGAGGCTCGTGGTTACCGGGCAGGACAGCCCAGATCATGGAGGAAACCTGTGACCAGGGTTCTCATCGTCGAGGACGAGGAGTCGTTCGCCGACCCCCTCGCCTTCCTGTTGCGCAAGGAAGGGTTCACCGCGGCCGTGGCCGGCACCGGCCAGGCGGCGCTGGAGGAGTTCGACCGCAACGGCGCCGACATCGTGCTGCTCGACGTCATGCTGCCGGGGATGAGCGGCACCGACGTGTGCAAGCAGCTGCGCCAGCGGTCGGCCGTGCCGGTGATCATGGTGACCGCGCGCGACAGCGAGATCGACAAGGTCGTCGGCCTGGAGCTGGGCGCGGACGACTACGTGACGAAGCCGTACTCGGCCCGTGAGCTGATCGCGCGGGTGCGGGCGGTGCTGCGCCGCGGCGGCGAGCCGGGCTCCGAAGGCGAGCTGGCCCCGCTGGTGCTGTCGGCGGGCCCGGTCCGGATGGACGTCGAGCGGCACGTCGTGACGGTGGACGGCGCCGAGGTGTCGTTGCCGCTCAAGGAGTTCGACCTGCTGGAGTACCTGCTCCGCAACGTCGGCCGGGTGCTGACGCGCGGCCAGCTGATCGACCGGGTGTGGGGCGCGGACTACGTCGGCGACACGAAGACGCTGGACGTCCACGTGAAGCGGCTGCGCTCGAAGATCGAGCCGGATCCGGGCTCGCCGCGGCACCTGGTGACGGTCCGGGGTCTCGGCTACAAGTTCGAGACGTGAGTCCCCTTTGCCTGTTGTGCCGTTAAGGCCACCTTGCGGGCGTCAGGCGCCCGCAAAGTGGCCTTAACGGCACTTCGGCCCCGGTGGGAGGCGCGCCGGGGCGGTACCGCACCGAGTGTTGTTGGTTACATGTTCGAGACCTGGCGCTGGGCCCGGTACCCTGGATCCCCGTGCGCCTAGGGGTACTCGACGTCGGTTCCAACACCGTCCACCTGCTGGTGGTCGATGCCCACCGTGGTGCCCACCCGACGCCGATGCATTCCGAGAAGTCCGTGCTCCGCCTGGCCGAGCAGCTCACCCCCGGCGGGGAGCTGAGCAAGGCCGGCGCCGACGACCTCGTGACCGCCGTCGAGTCCGCCAAGGAAGCCGCCGCGAGGCTCGGCTGCGAAGACGTCATGGCCTTCGCCACCTCCGCGGTCCGCGAAGCGAAGAACTCCGCCAAGGTGCTGGCCCGCGTGGCCGACCGCACCGGCGTCGACCTTCAGGTCCTTTCCGGTACCGACGAAGCCCGGCTCACCTTCCTCGCCGTCCGGCGGTGGTACGGCTGGTCGGCCGGCCAGCTGCTCGTGCTCGACATCGGCGGCGGCTCGCTGGAGATCGCGATGGGCCGCGACGAAGAGCCCGTCCTGGCCGAGTCGCTGCCCCTCGGTGCGGGCCGCACCACGCGCACCCGCTTCAAGCACGACCCGCCGACGCGCTCCGAGCTCGTCGCGACGTCGGCGTGGCTCGACGACCAGCTCACCGAACTCGCGCGCAAGGTCACCAAATGGGGTGAACCCGATCGGGTCGTGGCGACGTCGAAGACGTTCCGGTCGCTCGCCCGGCTGACCGGCGCCGCCCCCTCGGCCGCGGGCCCGCGCGTGCGACGTACGCTCACGGACACGGCATTGCGCCAGCTCCTGGCCTTCATCTCGCGGATGCCGTCGGCCGATCTCGCCCAGCTCGAGGGCGTCAGCTCGAGCCGGGCGCACCAGCTTGTGGCGGGCGCGCTGGTCGCGCAGGCGACGATGCGGGCGCTCGGTTTGCCGGAACTCGAGATCTGCCCGTGGGCTCTGCGAGAAGGTGTCATCCTGCGGCGGCTGGACCATTCCAACGGCGCGGATGAAACTGGAGCTGCCCTCGTGGCGCGCTTCGGCGCACAGGAGGACCGGTGAAAGCAGACGACTGGACTTACCGGAACTCTGTGTTTTTCTCAAAGCATGGGCACGGTGGAGAGGTGACGGACATGCAGAGGTCGGCGTACAGCGCGCGCGGCGCCGCCGGCGTGCCGTCGGGTACCGCTTCACCGAGTGCCGAGGACCCGGAGCGCGCAGGGGATTGCCAGGTATGACGGACCAGACCGGAGGCGACCAGCCGCAGAAGACCGTGGCTGAGCTGCTCGCCCAGCACGGTGCCCAGGTCGACGGCGGCAACCGCCGCCGGCGGCGGCGCGCGGCCGAGGACGACGACGAGCCCGCCACCCCGGAGACCCCGCCCGGCGCGACCGGCTCCCACCGGCGACCGGGCGTGAGCGACACCGGCCCGCAGGCGATCATCGACCGCGTCGCCGGCGAGGGCACGCCCCCGCCGCCGAACCGGCCCGCCGGACGGCGCCGCGCCGAGCCGCCGCCGCCCGCACCCCGCGCGGTCCCGCAGGACTCCCAGCCGCTGCCGCGGCCGGTCCCGCCGCCCCCGGCCCGGCCCGCCCCCGGCGGCGCCGAGTCCGGCCAGTACGCGCGCCCCCCGGCGCCGCCGCAGCAGTCGGGCCAGTTCGCCCGCCCGCCCCAGGAGTCCGGCCAGTTCGCCAGCCCGCCGGCGCGGCCGCCGCAGGAGTCCGGGCAGTTCGCGAACCCCCAGGAGTCGGCGAAGCTGCCCGTGCCGCCGCGCGCGCCACGGCGTCAGCCGCCGCCCCCGCAGCCGTCCCAGCAGCTGCCGACCCCGCCGCCGCCCGCGGCCGAGGAGACCCGCGGCGCAGTTCCGCCGGTCCGTCGCCGGCCGCCCCCGCAGCCTTCGCAGCAGCTGCCGACCCCGCCGCCGCAGCCGTCCCAGCAACTGCCGACGCCGCCGCCCGGCGGACCGCTGTCGGCCCGGCTCGACGGCCTCAACGGCACCCCGGACGCCGACATCGACGTCCCGCCGGGCCCGATGGCCAGCGGGACCTTCTCGACGCCGCCGGCCGCGCCCGGCCGGCCGCGCCGGGGCCCGGCGCGCCGTCCGCAGCCGCAGCAGGAGGCCTACACCGAGCAGTTCGACGCGGTGGCCGGCGAGCCGCCGCTTCCGCCGGCGCCGGGGAAGAAGAAGCCGGACGCGCCCGAGCCGTCGTCGCCCGGCGGGCTCGCGAACTGGCGCAAGCGCCGGCAGAAGGAGCAGCTGGAGGACACCGAGATCGGCGTCATGCCGGTGGTGCCCACCGACGCCCCGGCCGACGGCTACCCCGACGACGACTTCGAGCCCGAGGGCTTCGCGCCGGAAAGCAGCGGCTACCAGGCCGCGTACGACGCGGGGCCGCCGACGGGCACGTACCCGCCGCCGATGCCGTTCGCGCCCGGCGACCGCGCCTCCCGGGCGCCGGTCCCGGACGACCTCGAGCCCTACGAGCGCGAGTTCTCCGACGGCTACCCGGCCGGCGGCCCGGACTTCGAGCAGGACGACTACGCCTACGAGCAGGGCGACGGCTACGAGGACGACGAGTACGACGACGTACCCGAGCCGGTCGCGGAGCCGGAGCCCGCGACCTCGCCCGGCAAGGCGTGGCTGGCGCTGGCCGGCCAGCTGGCGATGGGTGTCGTCGGCGGCGCGGCCGTGTGGCTGGGCTTCAACTGGCTGTGGGTGAACATCCCCGCGGCCGCACTGGTCGCGGCGCTGCTGGTGGTGGTCGCGCTGGTCTGGATCGTGCGGAAGATCCGCCGGGCCGAGGACCTGCAGACCACGGTGCTGGCGGTGCTGGTCGGCCTGGTCGTCACGGTGTCCCCGGCGGCCTTGCTGCTCGTCGGCCGCTGACGTGGGCTGAAGGGCACCTTCCTCGCACGTGACGCGCGGAAGGTGCCCTTCGGCGCGTCCGGTGAGACCAAGGTCCCCTTCAGCGCACGCCGCTGCCCCGCACCGTCGGTGACGAGGCAGGATGGCGCGCGTGACAGACGAGAAGCCGGTCCCCGTCGGGCTTAGCACGGCGTCCGTGTGGCCCCTCAAGGCCGGCACCGCCTTCGAGCTCGCCGCCGAGCTCGGGTACGACGGCGTCGAGGTCATGGTCTGGGCCGATCCCGTCAGCCAGGACGTCAGCGCGCTGCGCCGGTGGTCCCGCCGGACCGGGGTGCCCGTGCTGTCCATCCACTCGCCGTCGCTGCTCATCACCCAGCGGATCTGGTCGCCCGACCCCGTGGTCCGGCTGCGCATGTCGGTCGAGGCCGCCGCCGAGCTCGGCGCGCGGACCGTCGTCGTGCACCCGCCGTTCCGGTGGCAACGCCGGTACGGCGACGCGTTCGGTGATCTCGTCGACGAGCTGGAGGAGTCCAGCGGGATCGAAATCGCCGTCGAGAACATGTTCAAGGTGCGTCCGCCGGGTGGTTCGAAGAATTCCCGCGTCTCCGCGTTCCGGCCGTCGATCGACCCGACGGACGTCGGTTTCCGGCACTACACGCTCGACCTGTCCCACACAGCGGCAGCCCGGATGGACGCCCTCTCACTGGCCCAGCGGATGGGCGAAGGCCTCTCGCACGTCCATCTGGCGGACGGCACCGGCCTCCCGAAAGACGAACACCTGGTGCCCGGCCGCGGCGGGCAGCCCTGCGCCGAGCTGCTGGAGAAGCTGGTCAGCAGCGGTTTCGCCGGGCAGATCGTGCTGGAGATCAACACCCGGCACGCCGGCACCGGCGCGCAGCGGGTCCGGGATCTGGCGGAGGCATTGCTGTTCGCGCGATTCCACCTCGGGCAGTAATTGCGCACTTCGGGCACGGACACGACTACTCCCGGGTCCATTTACCGGGATCGAACACGTAAAGTTCCGACTGTGAAACCGTCGCGCTCGTTGATCGTCACCTCTCCGGATTCCTCCATTGGTACGGCGCGTTCGTGAGTGGAACGGACGGCACCGCCGTGTCCTTCGACACGGCGAGTGCGGCGCGGTCGCTGGGGGACGGCACCTTCACCGCGGTGCTGCGTGCGGAATGGGCCATCGGCTCGCACCCGCACGGGGGATTCCTGCTGGCCCTGCTGGCCAAGGCGGCGATCGCCGCACTGCACGAACGGGGTGAGCCGCACGCGGAGCCGCTCGTCGTGAGCGCGGAGTTCCTGCACGCGCCCGCGCTCGGCCCGGTGCTGCTGCGCACGGACGTCCGGAAGGTCGGCCGCCGCGCGACGGTCGTCGAGGTCCGGCTGGAGCAGCGCGGCCGCAGCTGCGTCGAGG
The DNA here is from genome assembly GCF_040682155.1 of Amycolatopsis sp. NPDC051371. Lineage (NCBI taxonomy): Bacteria > Bacillati > Actinomycetota > Actinomycetes > Pseudonocardiales > Pseudonocardiaceae > Amycolatopsis > Amycolatopsis sp. NPDC051371. Next base: position 141,008 of record NZ_JBFBAG010000013.1, on the reverse strand, counting down.
CCAGGGTGACGACCGGGCGGCTGCCGATGCGGCGCCCGGAGTGGACGGACGTGCCGTCGATGCCCGCCGAGCCGTCACCCGGCGCGCTCGCCATGGCCGAGACCACCGAGGGCCCGTTCAACCTGGCCAAGGGCTGTGAGGTCCGGCTCGACCCGGCGACGGCGGGCTACCTCGCCGGGCGCACCGGCGAGCCGCCCCGGATGCGGCTGTGGGTCCGGCCGCGCCACGGCCTGGTCGACCCGTACTTCACGCTGCTCGCCTCCGACGTCAACCCGCCGGTGGTGATGAACCTCGGCCGGATCGGCTGGGCGCCGACGGTCCAGCTGACGGCGCTGCTGCGCACCCGCCCGGCCCCGGGCTGGCTGCGCGTGGTCGTCGAGTCCCGGTCGGTGCACGAGTCGTGGTTCGACTCCGACGCCACGGTGGTGGACTCCCAGGGGCGGCTGGTGTGCCAGGCCCGGCAGCTGGGGCTCGCCCCGGCACCGGGCGGCTGAGCCGCGTTTGGCACGCTTTACGGTATGACGGTCATCGCGGTGCTGGGTGCGGGCAAGATCGGCGAGGCGTTGCTCTCGGGGCTGCTGCACGGCGGCCACGAGCCGGGCGACCTCCTCTTCACCGAGCGGTACCCGGCGCGCGTCGAAGAACTCACCGCCCGCTACGGCATCCGCGGCGTCGAGGTCGAGGAAGCCGCCAAGCAGGCCGACATCCTGGTCGTGGCCGTGAAGCCGCAGGACATCGACCCGGTGCTCGACGAGCTGGCGCCGTTGCTGAGCCCGTCTTCGCTGGTCGTGTCGCTGTGTGCGGGTCTGCCGACGTCGCTGTACGAGCGCCGCCTGGCCGAGGGCGTTCCCGTGGTGCGGGTCATGCCGAACACGCCGATGCTGGTCAACGAGGCCATGAGCGCCATCTCGGCGGGGCGGCACGCCACCGCGGACCACCTCGCCGTCGTGCGTGACCTGCTCTCGCACGTCGGCCAGGTCGTCGAGGTGCCCGAGGCCCAGCAGGACGCCGTCACGGCGCTCTCGGGGTCCGGTCCCGCGTACTTCTTCTTCCTGGTCGAAGCCATGATCGACGCCGGCATCCTGCTGGGGCTGCCGCGGGCACTGGCCGGACAGCTGATCATCCAGTCGGCCGTCGGGGCGGCGAAGATGCTCGCCGAGTCGGAGGAGCACCCGGTGCTGCTGCGCGAGGCCGTGACGTCGCCGGCGGGCACGACCATCAACGCGATCCGCGAGCTCGAGAAGCACGGCGTCCGGGCGGCGCTGCTGGCGGCCATCGAGGCGGCGAAGGACCGGTCGGTCGAGCTGGGCAAGGCTCACGAGGGCTGACGAGGCCGCCAGTCCGCGGCCCAGGCGTCGAGCTGGACGAGCGTCTTGAACAGGGACTTCCCCTGCTCGGTGAGCGCGTAGCCGTCGCCGGCGTGACCGGCCAGGTCCGCCTCGCCCAGCTCGCGCAGCCGCGTGGCCAGGACGCTCGACGAGACGCCGTCGCAGCGCTGCTGCAGCTCGCGGAACGTCGGGTTCGCGCCGTCGCGCAGCTCCCAGAGGATCCGCAGGGCCCAGCGCCGGCCCAGCAGGTCGAGCAGCGCCATCACCGGGCGGCCCGTGGCCGAACCGCGAACCGGGTGGCCCGGCAGGGGAGTCGTCATTGCTTTCCTTTCCGAAGCGCCGATGTTAGCGTGCCGGTCATGCCTCTGAAATCGAAGCAACCGCGGATCGCGCCCCTCGAGCCGCCGTTCGACGCCGGCACCGAGGACGTTCTCGAGCGACTCGGCCCGCCCATCCAGCTGTTCCGCGTCTGGGCCCGGCGTCCCGAGCTGGCTCGCGGGATCGCCGGCTGGGGCGGTTACTACTTCTCACGGCGGTCAGCGCTGAGCGTGCGCCAGCGTGAGCTGGTCATCGACCGGACCACCGCCCTGTGCGGCGCCGACTACGAGTGGGGCGTCCACATCGCCGCCTTCGCCGGGAAGGCCGGGCTGGACGCCGCTCAGATCCGGTCGCTCGCCACCGGCAGGCCGGCCGACGCGTGCTGGGACGCGGCGGACCGGGCGGTCCTCACGGCCGTCGACGAGCTGCGCGCGACCGCGGACCTCTCCGACGGGTCCTGGGCGGACCTCGTGGCCGCCGTGGGGGAGGACGGCGCGCTCGACGTCCTGCTGGTCTGCGGGTGGTACCACGCCATTTCCTTCACGGTTCGCGCCCTCAGGCTGCCGCTCGAGCCGGGTACCGTGCGCCCGGATTCGCCGTAATGGGCGATTCCCGCCGTCTTGCACGCGCGAGTGCTCATGCGTTAGCGCTGGTAGGAGCCCATCTCGGTGACAGGCGTCGCATTAGTCCCACCAGTCCCGCTACTCTCGATAGAGCACGTGCGTGTCGGTACCACAGGTGGGGAAGCCTCGTGGCGCGACGCGTGTCTAAGGACGCGGTAAACATGTCGCCGAACAAGAAGGAGGATCTGCCGGCTGTCGGGCAGGTCCAGTTCCTGACGGTCGCCGAGGTGGCCACGCTGATGCGGGTCTCCAAGATGACCGTCTACCGTCTCGTGCACTCGGGTGAGCTGCCTGCCGTAAGGGTCGGCAAGTCGTTCCGAGTGCCGGAGAAAGCAGTGCACGAGTACCTCCAAGGTGCCTATTACGACGTGGGCTGAACCGGTCGCCGGCCAGCGGTGCGCAGCGCTACAACGTGCCCGCTGACCGGCCCGCGCAGCGTGACGGGTAACCTGGAAAACCGCTCGTGCCTGTGCGCTCCACCCGTTGGACGCTGCGCCGGGCAGCGTGACCGACGACGACCTAAGGAGCGCCCATGGGCTCTGTGATCAAGAAGCGCCGCAAGCGCATGTCGAAGAAGAAGCACCGCAAGCTGCTTCGCCGCACGCGAGTGCAGCGTCGTAAGGCCGGCAAGTAAGACTCTGCTCGGCAAAGCGTGCCGTGCGTAGCCGTGGCCCGTCCAGTCTCTGGACGGGCCACGTCCATGTGGTGGGCCGGTCCCCCCGTTCGAGTGAGGCGTTCGTCGCTTTCCGGGGGAATAGCGGTTAATAGCACGTAAGACACCCCGGGCCTACCACTGAAGAGCGGTAACATCTCAACGGTGTCCGCGCGATGCTTCCAGTGAGTGCAGGCCCGCGCACTTCGGGTGATCGTCCACCCCCACCACGCCCTACGCCGCAGGGAGTCGCATGCCGTCGAACATCGTGCTCGTCACCGGGGTCGCCGGCGAACTGGGCGGGAAACTCCTCGCCCGGCTGGGCAACAACCCCGACTTCGAACGGGTCATCGGTGTCGACACGGTCGCCCCGGACAAGGCGGTCCTGCAGCGCATGGGGCACGCGGAGTTCGTCCGCGCGGACATCCGGAACCCGCTGATCGCCAAGGTGATCAGCACCGCGATGGTCGACACGGTCGTGCACGCGTCGTGCACCGCGCACCCGGCCGGGCCCGGGCGGCGCACCGCGATCAAGGAAGTCAACGTCATCGGCACCATGCGGCTGCTCGCCGCGTGCCAGCGGTCGCCGCTGGTCCGCAAGCTGGTGGTCAAGTCGACGGCGGCGGTCTACGGCGCCGGCGCCCGCTCGCAGGCGGTGTTCACCGAGGACTCCGAGCTCATCCCGACGTCGTCCAGCGGGTACGCGAAGGACGCCGTCGAGATGGAGGGGTACGTGCGCGGCCTGGTGCGGCGCCGCCCCGACATCACCACGACGCTGTTCCGCTTCGCCAACATCATCGGGCCGTCGACCGACACCGTTCTTTCACGTTATTTCGCGCTGCCGGTGGTGCCGACCGTCTTCGGTTACGACGCCCGTATCCAGCTGCTGCACTCTTCGGACGCGCTGGCGGTGCTGGAGCGCGCGACCCTCGACGACAAGCCCGGCGTGTTCAACGTCGGCTCGGAAGGGGTACTCACCCTTTCGCAGGCGATCCGGCGAGCGGGCCGGGTCGAGCTGCCGATGCCGCGGACCGTGGTGCCGTCGGTCGGCAAGGTGTTGCGCGGCGCGCGCGTCGTGGACTTCTCCGCCGACCAGGTCCGGCTGCTGAACTTCGGCCGGGTCGTCGACATCGCCAAGCTGAAGAACGAGTTCGGGTACACCCCGCGGTGGACCACGCGTGAGGCGTTCGACGACTACATCGTCGGACGCGGGCTCCGGCCGGTGCTCGACGGCGGCAAGCTGGCGGGATTGGCCGGCAAGGTGCTCGTCGCGGCCGCGACGGGACAGAGCCGGTGAGCAGGCCGCACGACGACTTGGACGACTTCGGAAGCGAGGCGGGAATGGTGGGCGGTGCCGAGGCGCAGGTCATCCCCCTGCACGGACCGGGCCGGGGGAAGCCGGCAGCTCTTACTGCGGAACGCGACTTCCGTGAGGAGGAAGCCGCGCGGGCGGACGCGCCGGTCGTCGCCTTCCCCGCCGCGGACCGGCCGGCCCCGGAAGAGCCGCTTTCGGACGCCGCGCGTTCCGCGCTCGGTTTCCTCCGCGACCGGCTGACCGGCGACTACACGGTCGACGAGTTCGGTTTCGACGCCGAGCTGACCGACGCGGTGTTCCTCCCGCCGCTGCGCGCGCTGTACAAGAAGTGGTTCCGCGTCGACACGTTCGGCGTCGAGAACCTCCCGGCGTCCGGTGGTGCGCTCCTGGTGTCGAACCACTCGGGCACGTTGCCGCTGGACTCGCTGATGACGGCGGTCGCGGTCCACGACGAAACCGGCGGCCGGCACCTGCGCGGCCTCGGCGCGGACCTGGTGTTCCAGCTGCCGCTGGTGGGTTCGTTCGCCCGCAAGTCCGGCCAGACGCTGGCCTGCAACGCGGACGCGGAACGCCTGCTGGGCAACGGTGAGCTGGTCGGCGTGTGGCCGGAAGGCTTCAAGGGCGTCGGCAAGCCGTTCTCGTCGCGCTACAAGCTGCAGCGCTTCGGCCGCGGCGGTTTTGTGTCGGCGGCGCTGCGCGCGGGCGTCCCGATCATCCCGGTGTCGGTGATCGGCGCGGAGGAGATCTACCCGAAGCTGGGCGACATCAAGATCCTGGCGCGGATGTTCGGGCTGCCGTACTTCCCGGTGACGCCCTTCTTCCCGCTGTTCGGAGCGCTGGGCGCGATCCCGCTGCCGACGAAGTGGAGCATCGAGTTCGGTGCGCCGATCGCGACGGATTCGTACGGCCCGGAGGCCGTGGAGGACCCGATGCTGGTGTTCCAGCTGACGGACCAGGTGCGCGAGTCGATCCAGCAGACGCTGTACCAGCGGCTTTCGCAGCGGAAGTCGGTCTTCCGCGGCTGACGCTCAGCGGCGGCGGTAGGCCATGCCCGCCGCCACCGCGCCGGCCAACGCTCCGGCGCCCAGCACCGACGGCACGCCGATCTTCGCCGCCTTGCGCCCGGTCCGGAAGTCGCGGATCTCCCACCCGCGCGCCCGGGCCACGTCCCGCAGCCCGCCGTCGGGGTTCACCGCCACCGCGGTCCCCACCGCCGACAGCATCGGGATGTCGTTCGCCGAGTCCGAATAAGCCGTGCAGCGCTTGAGGTTCAGGCCCTCACGCGACGCCAGGGCCCGCACCGCGTGCGCCTTCGCGCGGCCGTGCAGGAGGTCGCCCACCAGGCGTCCCGTGTAGACGCCGTCGCGGGTCTCCGCCACCGTGCCCAGCGCTCCCGTCAGCCCGAGCCGGCGCGAGATGATCGCCGCCAGCTCGATCGGGGTCGCCGTCACCAGCCAGACCCGCTGGCCCGCGTCGAGGTGCATCTGGGCCAGCGCGCGCGTGCCGGACCAGATCTTGTCCGCCATCAACTCGTCGTAGATCTCTTCGCTGATCGACGTCAGCTCCGCCACCGTGCGGCCGGCCACAAAGGACAGTGCGCGCTCGCGGTGGGTCTTGATGTCCTCTTTGTTCTCACGGCCGCCGAGGCGGAACTTGATCTGGCCCCAGACGAAACCGGCCAGGTCCGACGACGTGAAGAACTTGCGCGCCGCCAGCCCGCGGGCGAAGTAGAAGATCGACGCGCCCATCATCATCGTGTTGTCGACGTCGAAGAACGCGGCCGCGGTGAGGTCCGGCGGTGCGGGCGGGGTGGGGGGTTCGGAGACCACTCGGGCGTGGGCGGCCTCGGCCGACGCCTCGCCCGCGAGCGCGGCGAGCCGTTCCAGCTCCTGACTCTTATCCCTGCCACGCCAAGCTGACACGCACACCGCCTCCACGTCTGCCCACGTCCGGCCACGTTCCCCGGTCCTTCGCACAGCGTAGCGAGCCGCCCACCCAGCCGTCGCAGGTGTGGCCCGGACCTCAGCCGATCACGATCGGCGGCAGACCCGGGAGCAGCGGCGGGATCGAAATCAGCGGCGGAGGCTGCGTGGTCGAGGTCACCGGTGCTCGCGGCGTGGTCGTCGGAACCTGGCCGTACACCGGCGGCGGCGTCACCCCGCCCGTCGGCAGGGGCGAACCCGGCGTCGCGGTCGCGTCCGAGGGCGGCAGCTCGGTGCCGGTCGCCGTCGGCGAGGTGCTCTCCGCCGACGAGGGCGACGTCGAGGCCGAAGTCGGCTCGTTGCCGGACGAGGGTGCCGGTCGCTGCGTGCACTCGCCGGTCGCCGGGAGCGGGCCCAGCTCGTCGGACGTGCCGGTGGTGATCTGGTAGCAGTTCATCCGCTCGACCAGCCCGCTCGTGCGCTCCTGGACCTTGCCGAGCAAGTCGCGCACGTCGCCGAACACCGTCGCCGCGTCCACCGGGAGGGCGGGTTGCTGGTCCGCGAGCCGCGCCGCCTGGTTGCGCGCCCACAGCCGGACGTCGGACAGCGCCTGCGTGCCGCTGCCGTCGCTGGTCGCCACCGCGGCCATCTGCGCGACGCCGGCGCGGAGGTCGGTCGCGAAGTCGTCGTACGCGGTCCGGTAGTCGGCTTCGCTCGCGCCCTGTTCGGCCAGCTCGCCGAGCTCGGTGACGCGGTTGGTGGCGAACTCGAGGTGCTTGCGCGCCTTCGCCTGGTCGCCGAAGGTCAGGCCCAGTGCCGTCGACTCGCCGGCCCGCTTGACGCCGTAGAGCGGGTCACCCGGCAACGCGTTGCGCGAGAGCACCAGGGTCAGGCCGGAAAGGACGAGCACGAGGAACAGCGCGGCGGCCACCAGGTCGGCGGTCCGCGGCCGCCACCTCCGACGCGGGGTGGCCGCCGCCGTCTCCAAGCGGCCCGCGATCTCCGCGCGGATCCGCTGCCTTGTTTCCAGGTCCGGGGCCCCGGACGCACCGAGCTCGCGCAGCGCACCGACGAGAGCCAGCTCGTCGGCGAACTCGCCGTCCCGGCGTACCGGGGACGGCTCCAGGGCACGCGCGAACCGCTCTGCGTCGGCTCGCTCACGCGCAATCCTCACTGCGCTGCTCCATCTCGGGCCTTGACCGATCCTGACACCGGTCTGGCTGGAGTAACGATTAAGAAGGCGCCGGGGTTACCGGTTTCGGTCGACGGGCAGAAAAGTTCGCGGGATCAGCGCAATCCGGTGGGCAGAAGTTGTGCCAAACGGCGTACCGCGCGGTGCTGGAGCGCCTTGATCGCGCCCTCGTTGCGGTTCATGATCTCGGCCGTCTCTGCCACCGACAAGCCCTGCAGGAACCGCAGGATGATGCATTCCCGCTGGTCATCGCCCAGTTCGGCGACGCAGCGCAGCAGCTCCGTGCGGGTGGCGCGACTGATCGCCTCCTGCTCCGGGCCCGCTTGGACGCTGGCGCCGACGCTGAACGGCGCCGAACCCGGCTCGGTCACCTCGTCGGTGACGACCTCGAGGCGGAACCGGCTCGACTTCACGTGGTCGAGCACGAGGTTGCGGGCGATGGTGACGAACCAGGCGCCGACGTCACGTCCCTGGTAGCTCACCGACGTGATCCGGCGCAGCGCGCGCAGGAACGTCTCGCTGGTGACGTCCTCGGCGAGGTCGCGGTCGCCCAGGCGGAAGAGCACGTACCGGTAGACGACGTCGACGTAGCGGTCGTAGAGCCGGCCGAACGCGGACGAGTCGCCGTCCTGCGCCGCGCGCACCAGGTCCCAGGCTTCGGCCTTCGCCGCCTCGGCGCGCTCCTCGTCGACCGCCTGCCTGCTCAGCGGCACGGACGGCGAACGGCCGAACACGCGCTCGGCGAACATGAAGACGGGTCCGCGGCTGACGGCGGTGGGGACGGTCATCGGGCGGCACCTCCGGCGGCGGCTTCGACCCAGTGGGCCACGGTACCCCCGGAACCCGGACGAGCGGGGGCCTGCCGGCTCGCATGCCCCACGACCTCGTGGGCAGGCAAGTTCGTCACGGCGACTCCCTCTCTCCGGTCGCGGCGGTGATCAACACCACCCCGCGACGCAGTGCAGCATACGTGTAGTTACCGCGAAGTAGGTAGTGGCTCCGGGGTTGCACAGACGCGACGCTCGCGGTCAGCACCCATGACGTCGCTTCGAATGACAGACTTGCAACGGTTTGGGCCGGGCGAGGAGAGGTGGACCGCGCGTGAGTGCTCCAGAGGGGACGAAACCGGGGGTCGGCGGGCTGCTCACGCGGGCCGCGGCCACGTGGCCGGACCACCCGGCCGTGCGCGAAACCGGCACCGGGCGAGAGCTGACGTACCGCCAGGTCGAGGCCGCCGTGCAGGCGCAGGCCCAGCAGCTCGCGGACGCGGGCGCCGAGCCCGGCGACCGGATCGCGCTGCGGCTGCCCACGTCGGTGGACTTCGTGGTCGCGTTCTTCGGCGCGCTGCGGGCCGGGGCCGTCGTCGTGCCGCTGTCGCCGCAGTCGCCGGGGCCCGAGCTCGAGAAGCTGCTCGAGCACAGCGGTGCCAAGGTTGTCATCACGCGCGACGCCGAAGAGGCGCTGCCGACCGGCGTGACCGGTCTCACTCCGGAATCCGACCCGGATGGAGCAGTCGAATCCGTCGAAGGCGACCGGGCGGGTACCGGGGAAGACATCGCCGTCGTCTCCTACACCTCGGGCACCACCGGCCCGCCGCGCGGCGTGATGCTTTCGCACCGCGCGCTGCTGGCGAACCTGGAGCAGCTGAGCGGCGTCGAGGGTGTCCTCACCCACGACGACCGCGTGCTGATCACCATCCCGCTCTTCCACGTCTACGGCCTCGGGCCCGGCCTGCTGCAGGCCGTGTCGGTGGGGGCGACGGCGATCCTGTCGGAGCGCTTCGAGGCGCAGCGCACGCTGGACGACTGCGCCGAACACGGCGTCACGACGATCACCGGCGTCCCGACGATGTACTCCGAGTTCGCCGCGCTCGGCACCGAGGAGCTGACCCGGGGGCTGGCCACCGTCCGGCGGATGACGTCGGGGGCCGCGCCGCTGCACCCGAAGGTGCTGGGCGCGCTCCGCGAGGCGACCGGCCTCGACGTCTACGAGGGCTACGGCCTCACCGAGTGCGCGCCGGTGGTGACGTCGACGCTGGTCACCGGCTACCCGAAGCCGGGCTCGGTCGGGCGGCCGCTGCCCGGCGTCGAGCTGCGGCTGGTCGACAGCGACGGCACCGACCAGGCCGTGCCGCTCGACCCGGACGACGTCGACGACGTCTTCGAGGCCGAAGGCGAGACGGGGCTGGTGTCGATCCGCGGCGCGAACCTGTTCTCCGGCTATTGGCCCGACGGCGGCCACGGCCCGGACGACGAGGGCTGGTTCCGCACCGGCGACGTCGGCTACCTCGACGTCGACGGTGATCTGCACCTGGTCGACCGGGCCAACGACCTGATCATCGTCAACGGCTTCAACGTCTTCCCGCGCGAGGTCGAGGAGGTCATCGGGCAGCTGCCGGAAGTGACCGAGGCGGCGGTCGTCGGGGTTGTGGACGAGCGGAGCGGCGAAGCGGTGAAGGCGTTCGTGGTGCCGGCGGCCGGGGTGTCGCTGTCCGAGCAGCAGGTCGTCGACCACTGCGCGGCCCACCTCGCCGGGTACAAGGTGCCGCACGCGGTGGAGTTCGCCGAGTCGCTGCCGCACTCGGCCACCGGCAAGCTGCGCCGCATGCGGCTGCGGTAGTTGCGGTAGTAAGGACGGCATGGCGCACGAAGTGACGGTGATGGGCCGGGCGGGCTGCCACCTCTGCGAGGTCGCGGAGGCGGACGTCGCCCGGATCTGCGGCGAGCTGGGTGTCTCGTGGGGCGCGCAAGACGTCGACACGGATCCGGAGTGGCGCGCGGAGTACGGCGACCGCGTCCCGGTGATCCTGGTCGACGGCGCCGAGCACGGGTACTGGCGGGTGGAGGAGGACCGGCTCCGCGGCGCGCTGGCCTGAGCCGTAACACGTCCGTAAGCCACATCGGGCAGCCATCCGGAGCGAGTGCTCCGAAGATGGAGGCGTGAGCACTCTGCAGGAAGCGCCGCCCGAAGCGCCGAGGCGGCTTTCGCTGCCCGTCGCCACCCTCATCGGGCTCCTCGCGCTGGCCGCCGCCCTCGGGGTCGGGCACCTCGTCGCGGGCTTCGTCGGCTACACCGCTTCGCCGTTCATCGCGGTCGCCAACTACGTCATCGACCACAGCCCGACCGGGATCGTGAAGTGGGCCGAGCGGACGCTGGGCACCTGGGACAAGCCGATCCTCAAGATCGGGCTGGCCGTCGTCCTCGTGCTGTTCGCGCTGCTCGCCGGCCAGCTTTCGCGCCGGACGCCGCGAGCCGGGCAGGTCCTCGTCTTCCTGCTGGGCGCCGCCGGGATCGCCGCCGTCTACGGGCGCAGCGACCTCGGGCAGGTCTCGCTGCTCGCACCGGTCGCCGCCCTCGCCGCCGGGCTCGCGGTGTTCACGATGCTGCACCGGATCGCGCTGCCCGTGGACGTCGTGCACGACCGGGGTTTCGACCGCCGCAAGTTCCTGCGCGCCGGGATCGGCGTGGCCGCGGGGTCGGGGGTCGCGGCGGTGGTCGGCCAGGTGGCCGGGACCAGCTCGAACGCCGAGGACTCCCGGGCCGCCGTCGGACCGCTCGTCCCCGCGCGCACCGCGCCGCCGCTGCCCGCGGACGCCGACTTCGCGAAGCTGGGCTCACCGCCGTTCCTCACGCCGAACGGCGACTTCTACCGCATCGACACCGCGCTGGTCGTCCCGCAGATCCGCACCGAGGACTGGAGCCTCAAGATCCACGGGATGGTCGACAAGGAGGTGACGTTCTCCTACGCCGACATCCGCAACCGGCCGCTGGTCGAGCGCCGCGTCACGCTGACCTGCGTGTCCAACGAGGTCGGCGGCTCGCTGATCTCGAACGCGACGTGGCTCGGCGTCGACCTCGTGGACCTGCTGAACGAAGCCGGCGTGCAGCCGGGCGCCGAGCAGATGTTCGCGACGAGCGTCGACGGCTGGACGTGCGGCACCCCGGCGAACGTCGCGCTCGACCCGCAGCGCGGCGCGATGCTGGCGATCGGGATGAACGGCGAGCCGCTGCCGGTCGAGCACGGCTTCCCGGCGCGGATCGTCATCCCCGGTCTCTACGGTTATGTATCCGCGACGAAGTGGGTGCAGTCCCTCGAATTCACGAAGTGGGACGCGCGGCAGTCGTACTGGCTGAACCGCGGCTGGGCCGAGCAGGCGCCGATCAAGACGGAGTCCCGGATCGACACACCGACCGGCTTCGCCGGCGTGACGGCGGGCAAGGTCCGGCTGGCCGGCACGGCGTGGGCCCAGCACACGGGCATCGCGAAGGTCGAGGTGCGGCTGGACCAGGGCGCGTGGCAGCCGGCGGTGCTTTCGGCCGAGGTGAGCAAGGACACCTGGCGCATGTGGTGGGTCGAGCTGGACGTGCCGAAGGGAACGCACCAGGCGTTCGTCCGCGCGACCGACCAGGACGGCTACACGCAGACGGAGAACCGCGCGGACCCGGTGCCCGACGGGGCGACCGGCTGGCACTCGGTGACCCTCGACGCCCACTGACCGCACGGTCCCGGCTGCCCCGCCGGCTCGCAAAGGTCTTGAATGAGTCATTCAAGACCTCCGAAGACCTGAATGACTCATTCAAGACACCGGAGCCGCGGCCTGAACGTCGCGCCCGCAGCCGGCGCCGCTCACCGGGCCCGGCCGCCCGCTCGCCGCGCCGCGGCCGGCGCCGTCGGACGGCACTCGATCACCCCTCGGCGCCCGCCGGCCCCGGAAGTGCCTGGCGGACAAGGATTCTGACGCCGTGTCATGATCGTGCGGCGCCGGGAACCGCCTCCGACCAGTGACTTTGTGCGCGCGTTCACAAGTGGTCTACCGTAGGACCATCGCCCCCGGGCGGTCCGCATCGAACCGGACCCCGCGCCCTGGGTCAAGACACAGTTCGGCATGGCCGTGGCGATGGCCGCCGGGTGCACAGCGGGCAGGAGACGACGGCGTGGTGACACAGCGGGGGAGGCGCGACGACGCGGGCTCCCCGGGCCGGCCGCCGCGCCGGACGCGCCGCCAGGACACCCCGGACGCCGACAACGCGCCGACCGCCGAGATCCCGGCCGTGCCCGCCAACGGCAACGGCCGCGGTGGCCCCAACGGGGATGCCCCCGAGGCTGTCCGGGCGAAGCAGATCCCCGAAGCCGCGGTCGCCCGCCTCGCTGTCTACCTCCGTGTTCTGTCCGGAATGTCCGAGCAGGGCGCGACGACCGTTTCGAGCGAGGAACTGTCCCAAGCCGCGGGCGTCAATTCCGCGAAATTGCGCAAAGACCTCTCGTACCTTGGCTCCTACGGCACCCGCGGCGTCGGCTACGAGGTCAGCGTCCTGGTCAGCCAGATCGAGCGCATCCTCGGTCTGACCCGACAGCACAAGGTGGCCGTGGTCGGGATCGGCAACCTCGGTCACGCGCTGGCCAACTACGGCGGCTTCCCGGGGCGCGGTTTCCCGGTCGAGGCCCTGTTCGACCTGGACGCGGACCTGATCGGTGTGCCCGTCGGCGGCCTCCCGGTGTCGCACATGGACGACATCCCGCGCGTCTGCGCCGAGCGTGGCATCTCCATCGGCGTGATCGCCACGCCGCCGACCGCCGCGCAATCGGTCTGTGACCGCTTGGTCGCGGGCGGTGTCCAGTGCATCCTCAACTTCGCTCCGGTCGTGCTGCAGGTTCCTGCTCACATCGAGGTCCGGAAAGTGGATTTGGCCGTCGAGCTGCAGATACTCTCGTTCCATGTAGCCCGCCGCGCGGATGACGCCGCCGGCAATCAGGGCAATTCCGGATTACCCGGGACAGGCCTGCCGCCCGACAATGGAAAGGGCGGCCGGAACGGTTCGGGCCCGGACGGCGGACGGGAAATGGTGGTGCGCTCATGAGCGAGCTTGCGAGTGAATCATTCAACACAGCGCAGCCGGTCAGGCGCTCACCGAGCGTCAGCGAGGTGACCGCATGAGCGTCTTGGCGGTCGGCCTTTCGCATCGGAGTGCGGAGCTGAGCACGCTCGAGCGCGTCGCGGTGCCCGCACCCGAGGTGGGCAAGGTCCTCGACGAGCTGCAGCAAGCCGAGCACATCAGCGAGGTCATGCTCGTCTCGACGTGCAACCGGATCGAGGTCTACGCGGTCGTCGAGACGTTCCACGGCGGCCTCAACGATGTCTCCGCGGTGCTCTCCCGCCAGGCCGGCATGGAGCCGGCCGACCTCTACGACAGCCTGTACGTCCACTACGCCGGCGCCGCCGTCGAGCACCTCTTTTCGGTCACCTCGGGCCTCGACTCGATGGTCGTCGGCGAGACGCAGATCCTCGGCCAGGTCCGGTCCGCCTACGCCACCGCGCGCGAGGCCGGCACCGTCGGCCGCACGCTGCACGAGCTGATCCAGACCACGCTGCGCGTCGGCAAGCGCGTCCACTCCGAGACCGGGCTCGACCAGCTCGGCGCGTCGGTCGTCTCCGAGGCGCTCGCCGCGGCCGGGGACGTCGCCGGCAAGCACGCCGTCATCGTCGGCGCCGGCTCGATGGGCGCGCTGAGCGCGTCGCAGCTGCGCAAGGCCGGCATCGGCGAGATCACCGTCGCCAACCGCACCGACGCCCGCGCCCGCCGCCTCGCCGCGAACGTCACCGAGCAGGGCGTCCCCGCCCGCGCGGTCCCGCTGTCCGCCGTCGCCGACGCGGTCCGCGACGCCGACGTCGTGATCTGCTGCACCGGCGCGCAAGACGCCGTCTTCGGCCCCGAGCACGTGCTGCCGCGCGGCGGCCGGACCCTGGTCGTCTGCGACCTCGGCCTGCCCCGCGACGTCGACCCGGCGGTCGGCGAGCTGGCCGGCGTGCGCGTCGTCGACCTGGCCACCATCCAGCGCCGGATGCGCGAAGCCGGCACCCCGACCACCGATCGCCAGACGGCCAAGGCGACCGGGATCGTCCTCGACGAGGTGCGCGACTACCTGGCCGGGCAGCGCAGCGCCGAGGTGACCCCGACGGTGACGGCGTTGCGGCGCCGCGCGGCCGAGGTCGTCGACGCCGAGCTGCTGCGGCTGGACAACCGCCTGCCCGACCTCGACGGCGCCGTCCGCGAAGAGGTCGGCCGCACCGTCCGCCGGGTGGTCGACAAGCTGCTGCACGCGCCGACGGTGCGGGTCAAGCAGCTGGCCGCCGAGACCGCCGACACCGACTACGCGAACGCGTTGCGAGAACTGTTCTGCCTCGACCCGCAGGCGCCCGCCGCGGTGGCGAGCCCGAAGCCCCCACCGGAGAAGAAGTAGTAGTGACCAGAGTCATTCGCATGGGTACGCGTGGATCGAAGCTCGCGCTCGCCCAGACCGGGCACGTCGCGGACGCCCTGCGCGCCACCGGCGCCGAGGTCGAGATCGTCACCGTGACCACGCCGGGGGACAAGTCGATGGCGCCGATCCCGACGATCGGCGTCGGCGTGTTCACCTCTGCGCTGCGGGAAGCGTTGCTGCGCAACGAGGTCGACGTCATCGTCCACTCGTACAAGGATCTGCCGACCGCGCCGGAGCCGGGCATCTCGCTCGCCGCCGTGCCGCCGCGCGCGGACCCGCGGGACGCCCTGATCGCGCGGGACGGACTGACTCTCGGCGAGCTGCCGCCGGGTTCCACGGTGGGCACGGGCTCGCTGCGACGCACCGCGCAGCTGCGCGCGCTGGGTCTCGGTTTGGAAATCGTGCCGATTCGCGGCAATATCGACACCCGCATGCGCAAGGTCACCGACGGCGAGCTGGATGCCGTGGTGCTCGCGCGTGCCGGACTGGCCAGGGTCGGACTGGTCGAGGTGATCACCGAGACCCTCGACCCGATCCAGATGCTGCCCGCGCCCGCACAAGGCGCGCTGGCGGTGGAGTGCCGGGCCGCCGACGCGGACCTCGAGCAGCTGCTCGCGGCCACGTTGGACGACGAGGGCACGCGGGCCGCGGTGACGGCCGAGCGTGCTCTGCTGGCCGCGCTCGAGGCGGGGTGCAGCTCGCCCGTGGGCGCGCTCGCCGAGATCGTCGAAGATCTCGACGCCGAGGGCAAGGTCGTGGAACGGATCTCGCTGCGCGGCACCGCCGCGGTCGACGGCGAGGACGGCGCGGTGGACATGGTCCGGGCCATCGCGCTGGCCGACAAGCACCAGGCCGCCCAGCTGGGCAAGGACCTGGCCGCCGAGCTGCTGGACCTCGGTGCCGGAGCCCTCTCCGGCCCCGCTCAGTAGCGCTCTCGCGAGCGCTTCACGAAGGCTGTAACTCTGAAAAGAGTGTTCCGAAAGACGTGTAGGAGACCTGCGTCCGTGCGATCCCGCGCGGCCGCCGCAAGAGGAGAAACGCACAGATGACCCCCGCGCGAAAGACCACCGGGCGCGTAGCGTTCGTGGGCTCCGGGCCCGGCGACGCCGGCCTGCTCACGGTCCGTGCCCAGGAACTGCTCGCCAAGGCCGAGGTCGTGGTGACCGACCCCGACGTGCCCCAGGCCGTGCTGGCCATGGCCGCCGAGGGCGCCGAGGTCCGGCCCGCCGTCGGTGAAGCCACCGAGGTCGCCAAGGACCTCACCGCCGAGGCCAAGGCCGGCCGGCTGGTGCTCCGCCTCATCGCGGGCGACCCGCTGACCACCCCGGCCGTGGTGGCCGAGGTGCAGGCGGTCGCGCGCACGAGCGCCGTGTTCGACATCATCCCGGGCGTCTCGCCGGGCGCGGCCGTCCCGGCGTACGCCGGCGTCGCGCTGGGCGGCACGCACACCGAGGTCGACGTCCGCGGCGACGTCGACTGGGCGGCCCTGGCCGCCTCGCCCGGCCCGCTGGTGCTGCACGCGACGTCGGCCCACCTGGCCGAAGCCGCGTCGGCGCTGACCGGCAACGGCGTCCCGGCGTCGACCCCGGTCGCGGTCACCGCGAACGGCACCATCAACACCCAGCGCACCCTCGACACCACGCTCGAGAAGGTCGCCAACGACGCGGGCGAGCTCGTCGGGCCGCTGATCGTCACGATCGGCCAGGCCGCCGGGCACCGCTCGAAGCTGTCCTGGTGGGAGTCGCGGGCGCTCTACGGCTGGAAGGTCCTGGTGCCGCGCACCAAGGAGCAGGCCGGCGAGATGGCCGAGCGCCTGCGCGGCCACGGCGCGACGTCGCACGAGGTGCCGACCATCTCGGTCGAGCCGCCCCGCAGCCCGGCGCAGATGGAGCGCTCGGTCAAGGGCCTGGTCGACGGCCGCTACCAGTGGATCGTCTTCACCTCCACCAACGCGGTCCGCGCGGTGTGGGAGAAGTTCGAGGAGTTCGGCCTGGACGCCCGCGCATTCTCCGGCGTGAAGATCGCCTGCGTCGGCGCGGCCACCGCGGAGAAGGTGCGCTCGTTCGGCATCATCCCCGAGCTGGTCCCGACCGGTGAGCAGTCTTCGGAAGGCCTGCTGGCCGAGTTCCCGCCGTACGACGACGTGCTCGACCCGGTCGACCGCGTGCTGCTGCCGCGGGCCGACATCGCCACCGAGACGCTGTCCGCGGGCCTGCGCGAACGCGGCTGGGAGATCGACGACGTGACGGCCTACCGGACCGTCCGGGCCGCGCCGCCGCCCGCCGACACCCGCGAGATGATCAAGACCGGCGGGTTCGACGCGGTCTGCTTCACCTCGTCCTCGACCGTGCGGAACCTGGTCGGCATCGCCGGCAAGCCGCACACCCGCACGCTGGTCGCGTGCATCGGCCCGAAGACCGCGGAGACCGCGGTCGAATTCGGGCTCCGGGTCGACGTCCAGCCGGAGAAGGCGGACGTGCCGCACCTGGTGGACGCTCTGGCGGAGCACGCCGCGCGTCTCCGCGCGGAAGGTGCGCTGCCGCCGCCGCGCAAGGCGAAGCGGGCCCGCCGCTCCTGAGGTTCATTGGTCCGTGAAGGCCTCCTTACCGGCTCTTATGGCCGGGAAGGAGGCCTTCACGGCTTTCGGCGCCGCTGGTCGCGACCGGTGCGCTCGTCGTGCGGAAAGTGCCGCTGAGCACCCTTGCGGAACGCCGCAGAGCAGGGCGGGGGTAACTTGGAAGGGTGTTCCCCGAGCATCGTCCCCGCAGGCTCCGCACCACCCCGGCCATGCGCAGGCTGGTGGGTGAGACGACGCTGCGGCCACGCCAGCTGATCCTCCCGATGTTCGTCGCCGAAGGCCTCGACCAGCCGAAGGCGATCTCGAGCATGCCGGGCGTCGTGCAGCACACCCGCGACACGCTGCGGAAGGCCGCCGTCGACGCGGTCAACGCCGGGGTCGGCGGGCTCATGCTCTTCGGCATCCCCGCCACGCGGGACGCCGAGGGCTCGGGCGCGGTCGACGAGAACGGCATCCTCAACGTCGCCCTGCGCGACCTGCGGCACGAGCTCGGCGACGCCACCGTGCTGATGGCCGACACCTGCCTCGACGAGTTCACCGACCACGGCCACTGCGGCGTCCTGGACGCCGACGGCGGGGTCGACAACGACGCCACCCTGCGCATCTACGCCGAGATGGCCGTCGCGCAGGCCGAAGCCGGGGCGCACGTGCTCGGGCCGTCCGGGATGATGGACGGCCAGATCGGCGTCATCCGCCGGGCACTCGACGAGGCCGGGCACCGCGACAAGGCCATCCTGGCGTACGCCGCGAAGTACGCCAGCGCGTTCTACGGCCCCTTCCGCGAAGCCGTCGACTCCCAGCTCAAGGGCGACCGCAAGACCTACCAGCAGGACCCGGGCAACGCCCGCGAAGCGCTGCGCGAGATCGAGCTGGACCTCGCCGAGGGCGCGGACATGATCATGGTCAAGCCCGCGCTGTCCTATTTGGACGTCGTCAAGGCGGCCGCGGACATCTCCCCGGTCCCGGTGGCGGCGTACAACATCTCGGGCGAGTACGCGATGGTCGAAGCCGCCGCGGCGAACGGCTGGCTCGACCGCGAGCGCACGGTCCTCGAGGTGCTGACGTCGATCCGCCGCGCGGGCGCCGACATGATCCTCACGTACTGGGCCGCCGAGGCCGCCGCGTGGCTGGACTGACCGGCTAGAGTCCTCGCGTGGAAGACAAAGAGGACCTCGCCGGTCTGACCGACGACGAACGCCGCAAAAAGGGTCTTTCGCCGGACCCGGTGCTGCCGGGGCAGAAGGCCCCGAAGGCGGCGCCGCCGAAGCCGGTGGCCATCTCCTTCTGGTTGTGGCTCGTCGGTGGCGTGGTGCTGATCCTCAGCTACGTCCAGCTGCTGACCAGCAAGTCCGCCGTCATCGACCAGTACGTCAAGGGCACGACGGACCCGAAGTACACGCCGCAGATGATCGCGGACGGCGTCACGGCGCTGCTGTGGTACCTGCTCGGCGGGTCGATCGTGTTCGTGCTGCTGTTCCTGCTCTTCGCGTACAAGGCCCGCGAAGGCACCCGGTCGGCCCGGACGGTGCTGACGATCCTGCCGATCGTGATGGTGCTGGTGATCATGGTCGTCGCGCCGATCATCAACTACCTGACGCTGGTCGCGGTGCTGCTCTTCGTGATCGCGCTGGTGATGATGTACCTGCCGTCGGTGGCCGGCTACTTCCCGAAGGCCGGCAAGAAGCTGTGAGCGACCGGCTCTACGCCGAGTCCGGAGTGAGCTGGGCCGCCATCCTGTGGGGCCCGGTGTTCGCGGTGGTCGGCGCGCTGGCCGAGCTGGCCACGGGCGGCCCGGTGCACGTCGTGGGCTGGCTGATGGTCGCCGTCGGGCTGTGCGCGATCACGGTGCCGTGGGTGTACGCGCGGCGCCGGTTCCTGTCGCTGGAAGTCACGACGCAGCAGCTGCGCCAGGGCCGGGAGAAGGTCGCGGCGGACCAGCTGGCCTCGGTGAAGGACGTCGGCGTCCCGGTCGGCGCGCGGGTGCTCGGCGGCGGCTGGTCGGTCCCGCGCAAGTACGACTCGCTGCCGGTGGAGCTGGCCGACGGCACGGTGGTCCTCGCGTGGGCGAAGGACGTCGAAGCCCTCCAGGACGCGCTCGACCGGCTCGTCCGGGCGACGCCGAAGGAAGCATGAGCCGGGCCGGGGTGACCGGCTCCGCAAAGGTCTTGAATGAGTCATTCAGGACCTCCGACGCCCTGAATGAGTCATTCAAGACACCCGCGGTGCCCAGGAGGGGAAGCCGGCCCCGACACGCTCGGCCGGGGACCGCAAGCCCGGTCCGACGTCGTCAGGCACGCCGGCCGACGCGCTCGACCGGCTCGTCCGGGCGACGCCGAAGGAAGCATGAGAAAATCGCTCCCGTGATCGACCTTCCGCAGCCCACCGGGGCCGAGCTCTGGCCGCCGGAAGAAGCCGGCCCCTGCGCCCGGCTGCACAAGCCTTGGCGGACGCTCGTCGCCGTCGTGGAAGTCGTGCTCGCCGTCGCCGCCGGGTGGGCCGCCTACGCGTTCTGGCGCAGCGGGTCCGCCGTCGTCGTCACGCACACCGATGACGGCGCCACGCTCGAGTCGCACCGGTACTTCGGCGGCATGCTCGCCGCCGCCATCGGGCTCGGGACCGTGGCCGCGATCCTGCTGGTCGACGCGGTGCGTCAGCTCTCGCTCGCGGTCCGTGCGCGGCACCCCGAGCCGAAGGCCTGATACACAGCTCCCGCACAGGGAACGAACAGTCAATTGCTAAACAGCGGCGACACTGTTGCCGCATGACGCGCGTGCGTGCCTCGAAGGCATGGGTGATCAACGGTGCTCTGGTCGTACTGCTGGCCGGAGCGGGTTTCGGGATATACCAGGCATTCGGCCCCGAACCGAGCACGGCGCAGGCGCAGACGCGCAGCACCCCGGTGCGCCGCGCGACGGTCACCGAGACCATCTCCGCCGCCGGGACCCTCGCCAGCAGCTACACCGGCGCGGCGAACTTCTCGAGCGCGGGCAAGGTCACCTCGATCGACGTGAAGGTCGGCGACGTCGTGAGCGCCGGCCAGAAGCTCGCCACCGTCGACAGCACGCAGGCGGCGAAGCAGCTTCAGGTCGCGAAGGCGAACCTCGCGGTCGCGCAGGACAGCCTGGACGCCGCCGAAGACGCCGAGGACGCGCCGGCGACCGGGCAGAACAGCCAGAACTCCCAGAACAGCACGCAGTCGGCGGCCAACAGCGTCACGTCGGCCCAGGCGAAGCTGGACCAAGCCCAGCTCGACGTCCAGACCGCGCAGGAAACCCTCGACAACACGACCCTCTACGCGCCCGGCGCCGGCACGGTCACCGCGGTCAACGGCACGGTCGGGCAGCAGTCCTCGAGCGGCTCGGCGAGCAGCAGCAGCTCCCAGTCGTCTTCCAGCGGCAGCGGCCAGGGCAGCCAAGGCTCGTCGAACAGCGCCGCGACCAGCAGCAGTAGCAGCTCCAGCAGCGGCTTCATCACCATCACGAACATGACCGGCCTGGTCGTCAACACCTCGGTCGCCGAGATCGACGTCAGCAAGGTCAAGGCGGGCCAGAAGGCCACCGTGACGCTCAACGCGCTGCCGGACAAGCCGGTCCAGGCGACCGTCTCGAGCATCAACCTGACGCCGACGACGAGCGGCAGCGTCGTGTCCTACGGCGCGCAGCTGGCCCTGACCGACCCGCCGGACGGGCTGCGCCCCGGCCAGTCGGCGAGCGTCGTGATCACCGTCGCGTCGGCCGAGAACGCGCTGAGCGTGCCGGCCGCGGCCGTGACGACCGCCGGCAACACCAACGTCGTCACCGTGCAGGAGAACGGCCAGAACGTCACGCGCCAGGTGCAGGTCGGCATCCGCGGCGAGTCGACGGTGCAGATCACGTCCGGGCTGACCGAGGGCGAGAACGTCGTGCTCACCGCGACGGCCTCGACCGGCGGCACGGGCACCGGCCGCACCGGCACCGGGACGGGCGGCACCGGCGGGTTCCCCGGCGGCGGGACCGGGGGCTTCCCCGGCGGCGGCACCCGCACCGGCGGTACCGGCGGCACGGGTGGTTTCGGCGGCCGCGGGTGAACCCGGTGATCGCGGTCTCCGGACTGCGCAAGACCTACGGCGCCGGTGACACGGCCGTGCACGCGCTGCGCGGCGTCGAGCTCACCGTGTGGCCCGGCGAGTACGTCGCCATCATGGGTGCCTCGGGCTCGGGCAAGTCGACGCTGCTGAACATGCTCGGCTGCCTCGACGTCCCGACGTCCGGCCAGTACCTCTTGGACGGCTTCGGTGTCGGCAAGCTGAACGAACGGCAGTTGGCGTTGCTGCGCAACCGGAAGATCGGCTTCATCTTCCAGTCGTTCAACCTGGTGCCGCGGACGTCCGCTCTGTCCAATGTGGAACTGCCACTCGTCTACAGTGGACTGCGTCGGTCGGAGCGCCGCCGGCGCGCGCTGGCGGCGCTCGACATGGTCGGGCTGTCCGACCGGGCCAAGCACCTCCCCAGCGAGCTGTCCGGCGGGCAGATCCAGCGCGTCGCCGTGGCGCGGGCGCTGGTCACCGGCCCGGCGATGCTGCTGGCCGACGAGCCGACCGGCAACCTCGACCGCCGCAGCACCGCTGACGTCCTCGGCGTGTTCGACCGGCTCAACCAGCTCGGCCGCACGATCGTCGTGATCACCCACGAGGACGAGGTCGCCGCGCACGCGCACCGCGTGGTCCGAGTCGACGACGGGCTGATCGTCTCGGACGAAGTTACGCGTGCGGTGGGGGCGGTCTCGTGAACCTCTTCGAAGTCCTGCGCTTCGCCGTCCGCGGGCTCACCGCGAACAAGCTGCGCTCGGCGCTCACCACGCTCGGCATCACCATCGGCGTCGCGGCGGTGATCCTGCTCGTCGCGGTCGGCAACGGCGCGTCGGCGGCCATCGCGGCCAGCATCCAGGGCCTCGGCACCAACGTCGTCAACGTCTCCCCGGCGCGCGGCGGCGGGCAGGGCGCGTCCGCGCGGCCGCTGACCGTCCAGGACGCGCACGCGCTCGTCGACCCGATCGGCGCGCCGGACGTCAAAGCCGCCTCGCCCGTGGTGAACACGACGGCGACCGCGACCTACGGGCAGACGTCCTACGACATCTCCAGCGTCGCCGGCACCGAACCCGCCTACTTCGCGACGACCAACCGGGACCTCGCGCAGGGCGCGCTGTTCACCAGCGAGGACGTCACGGCCGCGCGCAAGGTCGTCGTCCTCGGCCCGACGACGGCTGAGTCGATCTTCGGCACCGCCGACCCGGTCGGCAAGAACGTGCTGCTCAACAGCATCCAGTTCACCGTGATCGGCGTGCTCCAGGCCAAGGGCAGCACCGGGCTGCAGAACGCCGACGACGTCGCGATCGCACCGATCTCGGCCGTGCAGAACTCCCTCGCCGGCTACGGCAGCCTCAGCCAGATCGCCGTCCAGGCCACCAGCGCGGACTCCGTGTCCCTGGCCCAGTCCGAGATCACCGCGATCCTCAACGCCCGCCACGGCATCCGGCTCGGCGGCACCGCCGACTACCAGATCCAGAACTCCGAGCAGCTGCTCGCGACGCGGACGTCGGCGACCGAGACGTTCACCGTCCTGCTGGCGGCGGTCGCGGCGATCTCCCTGCTGGTCGGCGGGATCGGCGTCACCAACATCATGCTCGTCACCGTGACCGAGCGGATCCGCGAGATCGGCATCCGCAAGGCCATCGGCGCCCCGCGCGCGGCCATCCTCGGCCAGTTCCTCGCCGAAGCGACCATGCTCAGCCTGTTCGGCGGGCTGCTCGGCGTCGCGATCGGGCTGATCGGCAGCCGGTTCACCATCTCCGGGATCAAGCCCGTCGTGGTGCCCTCGTCGATCCTGCTCGCGTTCGCGGTATCCGCCCTGATCGGGCTGTTCTTCGGCAGCTTCCCGGCGAACCGGGCCGCCAAGCTGCGGCCCATCGACGCCCTGCGTCACGAATAAGGAGTCCCCGATGTCTTCCCACACGACGACCCCGCCGGGATCGGCCCCCGGGGACGACCCGACGACCGAGCTGCCCCTGTCGGCACTTTCACGTGAAAGTGCCGCTCCGGAGCCGACCGCGGAGCAGATCATCGCCAACCCGGCCGTCGGCGGCGACCTGAACGCGGAGATGCGTCGTGCCGCGAAGCCGTTCTCCCGCACGACGCTGGTGCTCGCCGGGCTCGTGGTGCTCGCGATCGCGTTCGGCGGCGGCGCCTGGACGCACGCGGCGTTCGGCTCGTCCACCTCGTCGACGCCCACCGGGCGCCAGGGCGGGACCGGTCAGAACGGCGGCACGGGCGGTACCGGCCAGACCGCCGGCACCGGGCAGCAGGGTGGCGGCTTCCGCGGCGCGGGCGGGCGCGGCACCACGGGCACGGTCGACCACGTCGACGGCACCACCGTGTACGTGAAGACCGCGCAGGGCACCGACGTCAAGGTGTCCACATCGGACTCGACCACGGTCGGCGTGACCCAGCAGGGCAAGCTCTCGGACCTCAAGCCGGGCTCGACGGTCGTCGTCCAGGGGCAGGCGGGCGACGACGGGACGGTCGCCGCGCAGGCCATCACCCAGCAGGCCGCGCGCTAGTTGAGCGCGACGATCGCCGTGTTGAGCGCCGTCGCGTACAGGATCCAGGCGAGGTAGGGCACCAGCAGGAGGGCGGCGACCTTCGACCGGCGGGCGAACAGGACGATCGTCACGACCACGACGACGTCCAGCACGACGATGTCGACCAGCGCCGCCTTCGCCGCGCCGCCCTCGAAGAACAGCGGCGTCCACAGCAGGTTGGCCAGCAGGCCGATGCCGTACGCGGCGAAGCCCCGGGTTTCGCCGTCCGTTCGCCAGTACAGCCAGCCCGACAGCGCGATCATGACGTACAGCACCGTCCACACCGGACCGAACAGGGACGACGGCGGGGCCCACGGCGGCAGCTCGAGCCGCGCGTAGACGTCCTTCGCGGAGGCCGCGGCCAGTGCGCCGACCACGGCCACCACGGCGACGACGCCGAGGAAGCAGGCCAGCACCAGCCACGGGTTGCGCTGTGACGCGCGTTCGGTCACCGGCTGTTCCCCTCCCGGGCGGCGTCCGGCCATCCTAGGCGGGTTTGCGAGACTGGAGCCGTGAGCACTGGAACCGAGCAGTCCAAGGCATGGTTCGACCGCGCGAAGACGGCCATCCCGGGCGGGGTGAACTCGCCGGTCCGGGCGTTCAACTCGGTCGGCGGCACCCCGCGGTTCATGGTCCGCGGCGAGGGCCCGCACCTGTGGGACGCCGACGGCAACCGCTACGTCGACCTGGTGTCGTCCTGGGGCCCGATGATCCTGGGCCACGCGCACCCGTCGGTCGTCGAGGCGGCGCGCGCGGCGGCGACGTCCGGGCTGTCGTTCGGCACGCCGACCATCGGCGAGGTCGAGCTGGCCGAGGAGATCATCGGCCGGGTCGAGCCCGTCGAGCAGGTGCGCCTGGTCAACTCGGGCACCGAGGCGACGATGAGCGCGATCCGGCTGGCCCGCGGGTTCACCGGCCGGTCGAAGATCGTGAAGTTCGCCGGGTGTTACCACGGTCACGTCGACGCGCTGCTCGCCCAGGCCGGTTCCGGCGTCGCGACGCTCGGGCTGCCGACCTCGCCGGGCGTCACCGGCGCCCAGGCCGCGGACACGATCGTGCTGCCCTACAACGACCTCGACGCCGTCCGGCAGTCCTTTGCGGACAACCCGGGCGAGATCGCCGCGGTGATCACCGAGGCCGCGGCCGGCAACATGGGCGCGATCGCGCCCGACGAGGGCTTCAACGCCGGCCTGCGCGACCTGGCCCACGAGCACGGCGCGCTGCTGGTCATGGACGAGGTGATGACCGGGTTCCGCGTCTCGCGCGCGGGCTGGTTCGGCCTCGACGGTGTGGCCGGCGACCTCTACACGTTCGGCAAGGTGATGTCCGGCGGCCTGCCGGCGGCGGCCTTCGGCGGCCGCGCCGACGTGATGGCCAAGCTGGCCCCGGGCGGCCCGGTCTACCAGGCCGGGACGCTGTCCGGGAACCCCGTCGCGGTGGCCACGGGCCTCGCGACGCTGCGCGCGGCCGACCACTCCGTGTACGCGGCGCTCGACGCCAACGCGAAGCGCCTCGGCGACCTCTTCCGGCGCGAGCTGAGCGCCGCCGGGGTCGCGAACAACGTCCAGTACGCGGGCAACCTGGTCAGCGTGTTCTTCGGTGACCAGGCGGTGCGGGACTACGCCGGCGCGCAGGCGTCCGAGACGTGGCGGTACCCGGCGTTCTTCCACGCGCTGCTCGACGCGGGCGTGTACGGGCCGCCGAGCGCGTACGAAGCCTGGTTCGTCAACGCGGCCATGGACGACGACGCGTTCTCGGTGATCGAAGCGGCTCTGCCCGCGGCGGCTCGCGCGGCGGCGGAGGCGGTCAAGTGACCACCGTCGTCCACATGCTGCGTCACGGCGAAGTGCACAACCCCGAGAAGATCCTCTACGGCCGGCTGCCCGGCTACCGGCTGTCCGAGCGCGGGCAGCGGCAGGCGCTGACGGTCGCCGAGGCCGTCGCCGGCCACGACCTCGTGCACGTCGTCGCGTCGCCGCTGCAGCGCGCGCAGGAGACGGCGGGCCCGATCGCCGCGGCCCACCGGCTCGACATCGCGACCGACGAGGGCCTGATCGAGGCCGGCAACCAGTTCGAGGGCCTGCACGTCGCGGTCGGCGACGGCGCGCTGCGGGAGCCTCGCCACTGGCCGAAGCTCGTGAACCCGTTCAAGCCGTCGTGGGGCGAGCCGTACCTCGAGATCGCGCACCGGATGCTCGGCGCGGTCCACCGGGCGCGGGAGGCGGCGGACGGCCACGAGGCGCTCTGCGTGTCGCACCAGCTGCCGATCTGGACGCTCCGGCGGTTCCTCGAGGGCAAGCGGCTGTGGCACGACCCGCGGCGCCGCCAGTGCTCGCTGGCGTCCCTGACGTCGCTGGTCTTCGACGGTGACGAGCTGCGCGAGATCGTCTACAGCGAGCCCGCCGGCACCACCGACCCGAAGGTGACCGGGGCATGAAACGGGTCCTCGTCGCGCTGGCCGTGCTGGGCCTGGTGGCCGGGTGCAGTGCCGGCAAGGACGCGGTGGTCCAGGGGAGCAGCTTCAGCTTCGTCTCCCCGGGCGGCCAGGTCGACATCACCTACGACCTCGCGCAGCGCCAGACCGCGCCGGTGCTGGCGGGCGACGACCTGATGAACGAGGGCAAGCAGCTGTCGCTGGCGGACTTCCCCGGCAAGGTCGTCGTGCTCAACCTGTGGGGCCAGTGGTGCGGGCCGTGCCGCACGGAGGTACCGGAGCTGGAGTCGCTGGCTCGCCAGGCGGCCGGCGTCCAGGTGGTGGGCATCGACGTCCGCGACCCGGCGCGGGAGGTGGCGCAGGACTTCGTGCGCGACCGGCAGCTGACGTACCCGTCGATCTACGACCCGGACGGCCGGGTGCTGCTCAAGCTGAGCGGCTACCCGCGCAACATCATCCCGTCGACGATCGTGCTGGACAAGCAGCACCGCGTGGCGGCGGTGTTCCTGCGGCCGGTGCTGGCCCAGGACCTGCTCCCGGTGACGCAGCGCCTGGAGAAGGAAGCCTGACCGCGCCGAGGCACCCAACGGGCAGCCGGAGACAGAACCGGCACACTCACCCAGACCCCGCCCACCACCCCGATCCGAAGCCAGAACACGGACGGGAGTGCCGGGTCAAGGCATCTTTCCCGCCTTGACGCGGTGCGCCCGTCCGTAGTCACAATCGCGCTTCGGGGTGGTGAACCGCCGCCGGAACCCCACGGGACCAAGGTCCCGACCAGCTGTGACCGAGGTCCTGTGAACCGGCCCCGGAGTTCTCACCGGGACCTCACTGCCTACCCTCAACGGGGTGAACTCCGTGACCGAGCTGGCGATCTCCGGGCCGCTGCTGCTCGCCGCGGGCGTCGCGCTGCTGGCCGGAACGATCTCCTTCGCCTCGCCCTGCGTGGTCCCGCTGGTGCCGGGGTACCTCGCGTACCTCGCCGCGCTCGTCGGTGCGGACGCCCCCGCGGTCAGCGCCGGCGAGGAGCGCAAGAAGGGCCGGTGGGCCGTCCTCGGCGCCGCCCTCCTCTTCGTGCTCGGGTTCACCGTCGTCTTCGTCGCCACGCTGGGCACCCTCGTCTGGCTGGCCGACACGCTCACCCTCAACCAGGACCTCCTCCAGCGCATCGGGGGCGTCCTGACCATCGCCATGGCGCTCGTGTTCCTCGGCTGGATCCCCGGCCTGCAGCGCGAGGTCCGCTCGCACCGCGTCCCCGGCGGCGGCGTCTGGGGCGCTCCGCTGCTCGGCGCGATCTTCGGCCTCGGCTGGACGCCCTGCATCGGCCCGACGCTGTCCGCCGTCACCACGCTGGCCAGCGCCACCGGGGGCGCGGAGGCCCGCGGTTACCTGCTGATCGCCGTCTACTGCCTCGGCCTCGGACTGCCGTTCCTGCTCATCGCGCTCGGCGCCCGCTGGGCCGTGCGCGCCACCGACTGGGTGCGCCGGCACGGCCGCCAGGTGCAGATCTTCGGCGGCGCGCTGCTGCTGATCGTCGGAATCCTGCTGGTCACCGGCGTGTGGGGAGATCTGATGGGCTGGCTGCGCAACGAGCTCGCCGGTGACCTGAGGCTGCCGCTGTGACGACCACGGAAGCGCCCCCCAAGACCCCGCAAGGCCCCACACCCGCCAAGCGCACGTTCGCGTTCCTGCGCAACACCTGGCGCGGCCTGACGTCGATGCGCACCGCGCTCGTCCTGCTGTTCCTGCTGGCCCTGGCCGCGCTGCCCGGCGCGCTCCTGCCACAGCGGAAGCTCAACGCCCCCAAGGTCGACGAGTACATCAGCGCCCACGGCTGGTGGGGCACCCTGCTCGACAAGCTCGAGTTCTACGACGTCTACTCCAGCATCTGGTTCTCGGCGGTCTACCTGCTGCTGATGATCTCGCTGGTGGGCTGCCTGGCCCCACGCAGCTTCGACTACGTCAAGGCGATGCGCGCCAAGCCGGTGCTGACCCCGCGCAACCTGGCCCGGATGCCGCACTACCGGCTCGGCCGCGGCAAGTCAGACGCTGCCGCCGAGGTCGCGGCCGTCCACAAGCACCTGTCCGGCTGGCGCCGCGTCGAGCGCGAAGAAGCCGACGGCGTCCGCACGATCTCCGCCGAACGCGGGTTCCTGCGCGAGACCGGCAACCTGCTCTTCCACTTCAGCATGCTCGGCCTGATCGTGTTCTTCGCGCTGGGCAAGCTCTTCGGCTACGAAGGCCAGGTCATCGTCCAGGCCGACGGCGACAGCTTCTGCAACTCCGGCATCTACAACTACGACTCCTTCAACGCGGGCCTGCGCGTCGACGGCACCGACCTCGACCCGTTCTGCGTGAAGGTCAACGACTTCACCGTGCGGTACACCCCGGCCGGCGAGCCGGAGTACTACCACGCGAACATCCAGTACCAGTCCGGCCCAGACCTCGACACGAACACCTGGCGCCCGTACGGCCTCGAGGTCAACTCGCCGCTGCGCACCGCCGGCGACCGCGTCTACCTGCTCGGCCAGGGCTACTCGCCGCAGTTCACGGTGACCTTCCCCAACGGCGACAAGCGCACCCAGAACACCCAGTGGCGCACGGTCGACCCGACCACGATGCTCGCCGAGGGCGCGACGAAGTTCGACCAGCCCGGCGTCACCGACGAGGTGCAGCGGCGGACCCGCCAGCTCGCCATCACCGGGCTGTTCGCGCCGACGTCGTTCCTGCACGGCAACGTCCTGACGTCGTCGGCGCCGGAGCTGAACGACCCCGCCGTGGCCGTCGACATCATGCGCGGCGACCTCGGCCTGGACGCCGGCCGCGGCCAGTCGGTGTTCGAGATCGACCAGTCGCTCGTGGACGACGGCAGGCTGAAGAAGATCGCCCGCGAGAACATGAAGGTGGGCCAGGAGATCAAGCTCGACGACGGCACGAAGATCCGCTTCGACGGCGTCAACCACTGGGTCTCCCTGCAGGTCTCCCACGACCCGACGCAGGGCTTCGTGCTCGGTTTCGCCATCTCGATGTTCCTCGGCCTCGGCGCGTCCTTGCTGGTCAAGCGCCGGCGGCTGTGGGTGCGGGTGAAGCCGGGGACCGAGGACGACCCGGGTACCGTGATCGAGGTCGCCGGACTGGCCCGCACCGACCAGGCCGGGTACGGCGAAGAGTTCCACAAGATCAGTGAACGCCTGATCAGTGGTCAGAAGGGCTGAGGCAATGCCGATCGACGAGACGCTGTCGCAGTACAGCGACTGGCTCTACACCACCGCCGCGGCGATCTACGTCGTCGCGCTGATGATGACGCTGATCGAGCAGGGCTTCGGCGCCAAGGGCCGGCTCGCCACCGAGCGCGCGAAGCTCCGGGCGCGCGAGCTCGTCGGCGCCGGCGGGCCGCCGATCGAGGAGGTCCAGGCGGCGCAGCGCGCGGTCGGCCGCCCCGAGCGGATCGGCCGGATGGGTGCGTCGCTGCTCGTGCTCGGCGCGCTGCTGCAGCTGTCGGCGATCGTGCTGCGCGGGCTCGCCGTGCACCGCGCGCCGTGGGGCAACATGTACGAGTACGGCATGGCGGTCACCTTCATCACGGTGGTCACCTGGATCGTCGTGATGTGGAAGTTCCCGGTCCGGCACCTCACCGGCTTCCTGCTGCTGCCCGTCGTCATCCTGATGTTCATCAACGGCACGCTGCTGTACACGACCGCGGCGCCGGTGCAGCCCGCGCTGCAGTCGTACTGGCTGGTCATCCACGTCTCGGCGGCCATCATCGGCTCCGGCGTCTTCCTCGTGCCGGGTGTCGCCAGCGTGCTGTACCTCTTCCGCGCGGCCTACGAAAAGGACGAGACGAAGTTCGCCCGGTTCGCCTCGAAGCTGCCCGCGGCCGACGTCCTCGACCGGATCGCCTACCGGACGACGATCTTCGCCTTCCCCGTCTTCACCTTCGGCGTGCTCTGCGGCGCGGTCTGGGCCGAGTCGGCCTGGGGCCGGTTCTGGGGCTGGGACCCCAAGGAGACTGTCGCGTTCATCGCGTGGGTGATCTACGCGGCCTACCTGCACTCGCGGGCGACCGCGGGCTGGCGCGGGGCCCGGGCCGCGGCGATCAACATCGTCGGGTTCGCCGCGATGATCTTCAACCTGTTCTTCGTGAACCTCGTCACGGCGGGCTTGCACTCGTACGCCGGGGTGGGCTGAGCGGGCCGCGGGTCCGCCGACTACCGTCGTCATCAGGGGGAACGATGTCGGGCGGAGTGCGCGGAGGTTTACACCGGTGACCGGACCCAGCGAAGAATCGGCTCCTGGCCACCCCGAACAGGCCGAACAGCAGCCCGAGGGGGCCAAGCCGAGCCTGTTCGCCGAAGACCGGACGGACTCGCACCCGCACCCCGAGACGTCCGGGGCCTTCGACGTGCAGCCGACGCAGGCCGTCGCGCCGCCGCCCAACCCGGCGGTGTCCGGCCCGCACCAGGTGCCGAACCCGGCCGTGTCCGGCCCGCACCAGGTGCCGGGCGCTTCGGGGCCGCACCAGGTACCCACGGGCTACGGCTACGAC
The DNA here is from genome assembly GCF_040682155.1 of Amycolatopsis sp. NPDC051371. Taxonomy (NCBI): domain Bacteria; kingdom Bacillati; phylum Actinomycetota; class Actinomycetes; order Pseudonocardiales; family Pseudonocardiaceae; genus Amycolatopsis; species Amycolatopsis sp. NPDC051371. The sequence goes on along the minus strand of NZ_JBFBAG010000013.1, from coordinate 110,224 downwards.
CAGAACCTCCCGCCGCTGCAGCCGCAGTACGGCGACCCCGCGCAGCAGTACGCCCAGGCGCAGGCCCAGTACCCCCAGCAGCCTCCGGGACAGCCTTCGGGCCTGCCGCAGCCGCAGGGCGGGCGGCACGCGGCACCGCCGCAGCAGCCGGGCCACGGCCACGATCTGTCGACCGCGCACCTGGTCAAGCAGATCAAGCGGCCCCCGCAGTCGGGCTGGCGCAAGGCCGTCTACGTCGGCACGGGCAAGCTGCTCAACCCCGGCGAGAGCCCGGCGGACACGCAGCGCCGTGACCTCATCGCGCGGGTCAACCAGCCGCTGCGCGGGTGCTACAAGATCGCGATGCTGTCGCTGAAGGGCGGCGTCGGCAAGACGACGGTGACCACGACGCTGGGGGCGACGTTCGCTTCGCTGCGCGGTGACCGCGTGGTGGCCGTGGACGCCAACCCGGACCGCGGCACGCTGTCGCAGAAGCTCCCGCTGGAGACGACGGCGACAGTCCGCCACCTTCTGCGCGACGCGGCCCGCATCACGCGCTACAGCGACGTCCGGTCGTACACGTCCCAGGGCGCCAGCCGGCTGGAAATCCTCGCGAGCGAGCAGGACCCGGCCGTCTCCGAGGCCTTCTCCGAGGACGACTACCGGCGCACGGTCAACCTGCTGGAGCACTTCTACAACATCGTGCTCACCGACTGCGGGACCGGCCTGATGCACTCGGCGATGAAGGGTGTCCTGGACGTCGCGGACGCGCTGGTCGTCGTGTCGTCCGGCTCGGTCGACGGCGCCCGCAGCGCCTCGGCGACGCTCGACTGGCTCGAGGCCCACGGCTACGGCGAGCTGGTGAAGCGCTCGGTGGCGGTGATCAACTCGGTCCGTCCCAAGGGCGGCTCGGTCGACCTCGACAAGCTGTCGGCCCACTTCGGCGCGAAGGTCCGGGCGGTGTGCAAGGTGCCGTTCGACCCGCACCTGGAAGAGGGCGCGGAGATCGAGCTGGACCGCCTGTCCGGCGACACGCGCCTGGCCCTGCTGGACCTGGCCGCGACCGTGGCCGACGGCTTCGCCACCCCGCTCTCGCAGGGCTACCGCTAAGCCGTAACTCGCGTGATCAGAGCCGTGACTCGCGTGATTGAAGCCGGAACTCGCGAGTTCCGGCTTCAATCACGCCAGTTCCGGGTTCAGTCACGCGAGTCACGGGTTCCGGGCAAGCGAAAGTAAAGGCTCAGCCGTCTTCGTCCCGGCGCTTGCGCTGCTGTTCGGACAGCTGACGCAGGAAGTCGGGGTCGTCGTCCGGGGCGATCGGGGCGCGGCGCGGGGGCGAAGTGACCATCCGCTGACCGGCGAACGACCGCCACAGGAGCAGGGCGACGACCAGCGCGCCGACCGCTGCGAGCAGAGCGAGCATGCCGGATCCTTCCGTGTGGGTCCCCCGAGGTTAACCCGTCGAGCCGGTTTCGGCCCGAACCCCGTCGAGCGGGGTGACGACCAGAACACGAAGGGCCGCGCGGGGCGGGGGAAAGTCCCCCGTACCCGACACGGCCCGGCGCTCGAGATGGTTCAGGCCTTGCGGGCCGGTTCGCTGGCGTCCGTGGTCAGCTCCGCGAGGAGCTCGTTCACCTCGGACTCCCGGAACCGCCGGTGCCCGCCCGGGGTCCGGATCGAGCCGATCCGGCCTGCCGTCGCCCACCGGGTGACCGTCTTGGGGTCCACTCGGAACAGTGCTGCCACCTCACCAGGGGTGAGCAGCCGTCCGCCCATCGTCGCGGTCATTTTCCGCCTCCTTAACGACCTCACTGCTATACCGGAGGCGTCCGGGCCCTTCTGGCCCGTTCCGCCGGGGTAGCCAACACGGCAATCGTTGCACTTCACCCGTCGGGTACTCGAACGGTTGTCCAACAGTAAAGAGCCCTTAAAGGTCAAAACGGACAGTTTGCTTACGTTGTGCAACTAATTTTCCGGTGACCTGACGTGCTCGGATGTCATTCGACCCGGTTATCGGCCGCGAGGCGTGGTGCCAATGGGGGATTGTCCAACCGCATAGAGTGATCCCCGTGGATCAGTTGGACCGGAAGATCATCGCGGCGTTGCGCATCAACGGACGGGCCACCTACGCCGACCTCGGGCGGGCCGTCGGGCTCTCCGCGTCGTCGGTGCACGAGCGGGTGGGCAAGCTGGAGGCCGGCGGCGTCATCACCGGCTACCACGCCGTCGTCGACCCGAACTCGGTCGGCCTCGGCGTCACCGCCCTCGTCAGCATCCACCCGACCGACACCGCCACGGAGGACGACGTCGCCGACGCGCTCGCCGAACTCGACGAGGTCGAGAGCTGCTACGCGGTGGCGGGTGACGAGGCGTTCGTCGTCAAGGTGCGCGTCGCGACCGTCGACGAGCTGGAGCGGACCCTCGGCCGTCTCCGCCGCATCCCCGGCGTCGGGCGGACGAACACGACAGTCGTGCTCTCGACGCGCTTCGAGGGCCGCCCGAACAACGCGGGCCTGCAGCGCGACCGGGCGGGCGGCGCGTAGCCTGCGTTGGTGTGAGCGACGAGAAGGCCCCGCAGCTGGCCCGTGACCTGACGCTGTACCTGCTGGCGCGGTTCGTGCTGGTCGCGGTGATCGCGTGGGTGCTGTCCCTGGTCGGCGTGCCGCTGCTGGTCGCGCTGGTCGTCGGCCTCGTCGTCGGGCTGCCGCTGGGTCTCCTGTTGTTCCGCCCGCTGAACGCCCGCGTCACGGCCGGCCTCGCGAAGCGCAACGAGAAGCGCGCCCGGGCCCGCGCCGACCTGCGCGCGCAGCTGCGCGGTGACGTCGCCGGCCGGCCCGAATGAGGCCAGCCCGAATGAGCCGCCTGCACGCCCGCAGCTGGGTCCGCGAGGCCGTCCGGATCATCGAGGCCGACGCGAACCGCAGCGCCGACACCCACCTGCACGTCTTCCCGCTGCCCCCGGAGTGGGGCATCGACCTGTACCTCAAGGACGAGTCCGTCCACCCGACCGGCTCGCTGAAGCACCGGCTGGCCCGGTCGCTGTTCCTCTACGGGCTCGTCAACGGCCAGATCGGCCCGGACACCGTGCTCGTCGAGGCCTCCAGCGGGTCGACGGCGGTGTCCGAGGCCTACTTCGCCCGCATGCTCGGCCTGCGCTTCATCACCGTCGTGCCGCGGCGCACGTCGAAGGAGAAGATCGCGCTCATCGAGTTCTACGGCGGCGAGTGCCACTACATCGACGAGGCGCCGGCCATGTACTCCGAGGCGGAGCGGCTCGCGGCCGAGTGCGGCGGCCACTACCTCGACCAGTTCACCTACGCCGAGCGCGCGACGGACTGGCGCGGCAACAACAACATCGCCGAGTCGGTGTTCGCGCAGATGCGCTCGGAACGCCACCCGGCGCCGGCGTGGATCGTGGTCGGTGCGGGCACGGGCGGCACGAGCGCGACCTTCGGCCGGTACGTCCGCTACAAGCGCCACACGACGAAGATCTGCGTGGTCGACCCGGAGAACTCGTCGTTCTTCGGCGCCTGGGAGACCGGCGCGCTCGACTACGCGACGGGCATGCCGTCGCGGATCGAGGGGATCGGCCGGCCGCGCTGCGAACCGTCGTTCGTGCCGGGCGTCATCGACGAGATGTTCCAGATCCCCGACGCGGGCTCCCTGGCGGCCATCCGGCTGCTGCGCGAGCGCACCGGGCACTGGGCGGGCGGCTCGACCGGCACGAACCTCTACGGCGCGTTCCGGCTCATCTCGCGGATGGTCGAGGACGGCCAGGCGGGCAGCGTCGTGACGCTGCTGTGCGACGGCGGCGAGCGGTACGCGCACACGTACTACAACGACGAGTGGGTGGCGCAGCAGGATCTCGACCTGGCGCCGCACACGGCGTTGTTCGAGGAGTTCCTGACCACCGGGAAGTTCGTCCCGGAGAGCTAGAGGTTCAGGCCGACCGCGGTCAGCGCGGCCCAGGCCAGCATCGCGAGACCGGTGTCGCGCAACGCCGGGACGAGGTCGCGGCCGGTCGCGTCGCGCCGGATCGCCTTGACGGACTTGTCCAGCAGGAACGCCGTGATCAGGGGGAGCGCGGCGAACAGGCTGACGGTCAAGCCCAGGACCACGCTGATCACGTACGGGACCGCCAGCAGCACCAGGTAGAGGCGGCGGGTGCCCTGGTCGCCGAGGCGCGTTGCGAGAGTGCGCTTGCCCGACTCGACGTCGGTCGGGATGTCACGCAGGTTGTTGGCCGTCAGGACCGCCGTCGAGAAGCTGCCGACCGCGACGGCGCACGCGAGCGCGGCCCAGCTGACGTGCCCGGCCTGGACGTACACCGTGCCCAGGACGCCGGCCAGCCCGAAGAACACGAACACGGCGATCTCGCCGAAACCGTAGTAGCCGTAAGGCTTCTTGCCGCCGGTGTAGAACCACGCGCCGAGGATGCACAGCGCGCCCATCGCGAGCAGCCACCAGTGCCCGCTGACCGCCACGAGCACCAGGCCCAGCACCCCGGCCAGGCCGAGTGCGACCAGCGCCGCCGTCAGCACGGCCTTGGGCGCGGCGACTCCGGACCCGACCAGTCGCAACGGCCCGACGCGGTTCTCGTCCGTGCCGCGGATGCCGTCGGAGTAGTCGTTGGCGTAGTTGACGCCGACGATCAGCGAGAGGGAGACCAGCAGCGCCAAGGCCGAGCGCCACCACGAGAACGCGTCCAGCGCGATCGCCGCGCCGACGCCCGCCACCACCGGCGCCACCGCGTTCGGCAGCGTCCGGGGCCGGGCCCCTTCGATCCACTCGCTCAAGCTCGCCATGGCGCCATTCAACGCCATGACGATCACCCGGGAACGAGAACCCGGGAAGTCAGTCCGTCGTCGGCAGCTGCCAGGTGAGCGTGCCGCTGTGGGGATCCGCGGCGGGCGGGTCGGCCAGTGCGGCGCCCGCGGGGAGCAGCAGCCCCAGCGTGACGGCGGTGCCTGCCAGGGCGATTCTGATCCAGCGCGTCATGGTGAGTAGCCAAGCGGGTGCACGCCGTACATGTCAACGAAGTGCGGCCGTTCAGCCGCTCAAACCCGACAGAAGTCGCGCCCTCACCGCCGCGCGATCGATCTTGCCCGGGCCTCGAAGGGGCAGCTCAGCGCTGTATTCGACGCGTTTCGGCGTGGCCGCCGCGCCCAGCTCGGCCCGGACCGCGGCGCGCAGTTCGTCCGCTTCGGGAGGTTCACCTTCCGGGACGACCAGCGCCACGACGGCCTCGCCCCACTCCGGGTCCGGCAGCCCGACGACACACGCGTCCCGGACGCCCGGCCATGCGCCGAGCACCCGCTCGATCGCGTTCGCGGACACCTTCACGCCGCCGGTGTTGATCATGTCGTCGGCCCGGCCGAGGACCTCGACGCGGCCGTCGTCGTGACGAACCCCACGGTCGGACGTCGTGAACCAGCCGTCCGCGAAGGACTCCGCGGTCAGGTCGGGCCGTCCACGGTAGCCGTGCGCCAGGACGTCACCCGCGATGCGGATCCGGTCACCGGAAACGTCGACGCGGACGCCGTCGAGCGGGAAGCCGTCGTAGACGCAGCCGCTCGCCGTCTCGCTCATCCCGTACGCGGGCACGATCCGGACGCCGGCGTCGGCCGCGCGCTCGCGCAGGGCGGCCGACGTCGCCGCCGCGCCGACCACGATCGCGTCGAACGCCTTCGCCGCGGCCAGCCCGGCGCCGCCGTCGTCGAGCAGCCGGACGAGCTGGGTCGGCACCAGCGCCGTGTACCGCGGGCCGCCGTTCAGCTTCGCCGCCGCGGCCGCGAAGTCGCCCGGCCGGAAGCCGGCACCGGTCAGGAAAGCGGGCTCGGTGCCCGCCAGCAGCGACCGGACCAGCACCTGCAGGCCGCCGATGTAGTGCGCCGGCGTCGCCAGCAGCCAGTGGCCCGGGCCGCCGAGCCGCGCGTGCGTGGCCTCGGCGGACGCGGTCAGCGCGCGGGCCGAGAGCAGCACGCCCTTGGGCGCGCCGGTCGAGCCAGAGGTGGCGATGACCACGGCCGTGTCCGGCTCGGCGGACTCGGCCGGCGACATCGCGTCGCGCATCGACGGATCGACGAACGGCAGCACGGCCGGGCCGCCGCCCAGCGCGTCCGCGAGAGCCGTCTTCAGCGCCTCGAGCGCCTCCGGGGAGCCGTCGAGGTGGACGGGGAGCAGCTCAGTAGTAATAGGGGACGTCCTTGAAATCGGGGTCGCGCTTCTGGAGGAACGCGTCACGGCCTTCGACGGCCTCGTCCTGCATGTACGCCAGCCGGGTGGTCTCGCCGGCGAAGAGCTGCTGGCCGACCATGCCGTCGTCGGTGAGGTTGAACGCGTACTTGAGCATCCGCTGCGCCGTCGGCGACTTGCGGGTGATCTCCCACGCCCAGGTCAGAGCCTCTTTTTCGAGGTCGGCGTGCGGGACGACAGCGTTCACCGCACCCATCTGGTGCATCTGCTCGGCGGAGTACTCGCGGCCGAGGAAGAAGATCTCCCGGGCGAACTTCTGGCCGACCATCTTGGCCAGGTAGGCCGAGCCGTAGCCGCCGTCGAACGAGCCGACGTCGGCGTCCGTCTGCTTGAACTTCGCGTGCTCGGCCGAGGCGAGCGTGAGATCGCACACGACGTGCAGGGAGTGCCCGCCGCCCGCGGCCCAGCCCGGCACGACCGCGATCACCGGTTTCGGCAGGAACCGGATCAGCCGCTGGACCTCGAGGATGTGCAGCCGGCCGGCTCGCGCGGGGTCCACCGTGTCGGAGGTCTCGCCGCTCGCGTACTGATACCCGGAGCGTCCGCGAATACGCTGGTCACCACCGGAGCAGAACGCCCACCCGCCGTCCTTGGGCGAGGGGCCGTTGCCGGTGAGCAGGACGCAGCCGACGTCCGAGCTCATCCGGGCGTGGTCCAGCGCCCGGTAGAGCTCGTCGACGGTGTGCGGCCGGAAGGCGTTGCGGACCTCCGGACGGTCGAACGCGATGCGCACCACGCGTTTGCCGCCGCGGTTCTCAGCGGAACGGTGGTAGGTGATGTCGGTGAAGGCGAAACCTTCGACCTCGGTCCACGCGGCGGGGTCGAACAGCTCGGAAACTCGGGCGTCATCCACGTTTGGGAGAATAGGACCTGTGGACACTTCGGATCTGTTTGGCGCCTGCCGGTGAACCCTTCCACCGCGCAGGCCAGGGTCATCGTCGACGAACTCGTCCGCAACACCGTTTCGCACGTCGTCCTCTGCCCGGGCTCCCGCAACGCGCCGCTGTCGATCGCGCTCTATGACGCCGCGGCCTCGGGCAAGCTCCAGCTCCACGTCCGCATCGACGAGCGCGGCGCCGCCTTCCTCGCCCTCGGCATCGCGGCGCGCACCGGCCGTCCGGTGGCCGTGCTCTGCACGTCCGGCACCGCGGCCGCGAACTTCCACCCGGCGGTCCTCGAGGCCGACCGCGCCGGCGTCCCGCTGATCGTCCTGACCGCCGACCGGCCGCCGGAGCTGCGCGCGGCCGGGGCGTCCCAGGTCATCGACCAGCACCAGCTCTACGGCGCCGCCGCCCGCTACTTCGACGAGCTGGCCGTCGCCGAGCGGCGGGCCGGGCAGAACTCGTACTGGCGCAGCCAGATCTGCCGGGCCTGGAACGCGGCCTACGGCGAGTGGCGCTGCGGGCCGGTGCACCTGAACATCCCATTCCGCGAGCCGCTCGTGCCCGATCTCGACGATGACGGCGAGTGGTACGAGTCCCTGGACGGCCGTCCCGACGGGTCCCGCTGGACCGAGCTGCCGGACTTCGGCGCGCTGCCGTCGTTCGTGGTGCCCTCGGCGCGCCACGGCCTGGTGATCGCGTGCGACACCGGCGTCCAGGCGGCCAGCGAGTGGGCCGAGCAGCACGGCTGGCCGGTCGTGTCGGAGACGGGCGGGCTGGGGCTGTCCGGCGGCACGGCGATCTCGTCCGGCGCGTGGCTGCTGGGCGTCGAAGAGTTCATCGCGAAGCACAAGCCGGAGCAGGTGCTCTGCCTCGGCCGGCCGACGGTGTTCCGGCAGATCCAGAAGGTGATCTCGGACCCGTCGGTCGAGGTCCTGCTGGTGCGCCCGGACTCGGACTGGCCGGCGCCCGCGCACAACGTCCGGCAGGTCGGGCAGTGGTTCGACGAGCCCACCAAGCCGGCCGACCCGGAGTGGCTGGCGAGCTGGCGCCGAGCCGACGCGGCGGCGTCTTCGGCGGTCGCGTCGGTGCTGGACGCGGAGGCTTGGCCGTCGGGACTGCGCGTGGCGTCCGAGCTGGTGGACGCGCTGCCTTCGGACTCGCTGCTGGTGGTGGGCTCGTCCAACCCGACGCGCGACGTGGCGCTGGCGGGCCGGCTGCGCCCGGACGTCCTGGTGCACCGCAACCGCGGCGTGGCGGGCATCGACGGCACGGTCTCGACGGCGATCGGCGCGGCGTACGTCCACCGCGGGCCGTCGTACGCGCTGCTGGGCGACCTGACGTTCCTGCACGACGCGTCGGGCCTGCTGACGGGCCCGGCGGAGCAGCGCCCGGACCTGACGATCGTGGTGTGCAACGACGACGGCGGCGGGATCTTTTCCCTGCTGGAGCAGGGCGCGCCCGAGCACGCGGCGAGCTTCGAGCGGGTGTTCGGCACGCCGCACGGCGCGGACCTGGGTGCGCTGTGCGCCGGGTACCGGGTGCCGCACGTGGTGGCGGAGACGCTGACGGAGTTCCGCGCGGCGCTCCGGCCGGCGCCGGGGCTGCGGGTCGTCGAGGTACGGGTGGACCGGTCGCGGCACCGCGACCTGCACTCCCGGTTGCGCTCCGCGGTCAGCACGGCCGTTTCGGCGGTCTGAGCGCGGAGCTTTCACGTGAAAGCTCCGGCTCGGGGCCGCCGGTCAACCGCTTTCCGGGTGTGATCTCAGCAGGCAAGATCCTCCCTTCGGCTGTTCCTGGGTGCTTCCTGGCTGGCTACGTTCGAGCGCGCTGATCCTCACCCGTTGGAGGGATTCGAATGCGTGCAAGAACTCGCACCGGCCTCGGTGTGCTCGCGGCCGGGGTCGCCTCGGTGCTGCTCGCCGGGACCGCCGGTGCGGCCCCGGCGCCCGGTGCCCCCGGTGTCGGTGACTCGTACTACCCGAACGCCGGCAACGGCGGCACGGACGTGCTGCACTACGACATCCGGCTGACCTACCAGCCCGCGACCGACGTGCTGGCGGGCACGACCACGCTACTCCTCACCGCCACGCAGGACCTTTCGCGGTTCGACCTGGACTTCGCGCTCAAGGCGTCGAGCGTCCTGGTGGACAACCGCCCCGCGCAGTTCGCGAACCAGAACGGCAACGGCGAGCTCGTCGTCACCCCGGCGCAGCCGCTGCTCAAGGGCCAGACCGCAACCGTCGTCGTCGCCTACTCGGACACCCCGTCGACCGAGACCGTCGACGGCCTCAACGCGTGGAAGAAGGGCTCCTTCGGCGCGCTCGGCATCGACGAGCCGCAGAGCTCGGCCTGGTGGTTCCCGGCCAACGACCACCCGACCGACAAGGCGACCTACGACGTCTCCATCGAGGCGCCGGACGACAACGTCGCCGTCTCCAACGGCAACCTGGTGCGCAAGACGAAGAGCCGCGCCGGCTGGACCCGCTGGCAGTGGCGCAGCACCAAGCAGCAGGCCACGTACCTGACGTCGTTCATCGTCGGCAAGTACGAGCTGAACCAGTCGACCACCCCGGACGGCAAGCCGTTCATCACGGCGTACGGGTCCGACCTGGGCGACTCGCTGTACGCGGCGAAGGCCAGCGTCGAGCGGACGCCGGAGATCGACGCCTTCCTGGCGACGAAGTTCGGGCCGTTCCCGTTCGAGGCCGAGGGTGGCGTCGTGACCACCGGCATCACGTTCTCGCTGGAGAACCAGACGCGTCCGACTTACGGCGCGCGCAACTTCGTCGCCGGCTCCAACACGACGCTGATCGCGCACGAGAACGCCCACCAGTGGTTCGGCGACAACGTCTCGCTCGGCCGCTGGAGCGACATCTGGCTGAACGAGGGCTTCGCGTCCTACGCGGAGTGGCTGTGGTCAGAGCACGAGGGTGAGGGCACGGTCGCCGAGCTCGCGCAGTACACCTACGACTCGAACCCGGCCGACGGCGACCTGTGGAAGCTCGTCCCGGCCGACCCGGGCGCGGACAACCAGTTCGACAACGCCGTGTACGACCGCGGCGCGCTGACGCTGCAGGCGCTGCGGACGGCCGTCGGGGACGAGGCGTTCTTCAAGATCCTGCAGACGTGGCAGGTCCAGAAGGGCGGAAAGGACGGGCGGATCCAGGAGTTCATCGCGCTGGCCGAGAAGGTTTCGGGCAAGCCGCTGTACGACCTGTTCCAGACCTGGCTGTACACGGCGGGCAAGCCGGCGGTCGGTCCGAACGGCGCTTCGCCGGCGGCGTTCACCGCGCGTTCGGCCTCGGTGAAGCCGCGGTCGTACGACCAGATCCAGGCGAACCACCGGAATCTCGCCGCCGAACACACGCACTGATCGGGACCGCTACGCTCGCGGCGTGAGCACGAGAGGTGAGCGGGTGAGGCGCGTCGGGTGGTGGACCACCCTCGGCGTCGCCTCGCTCCTCACCGTCATGTGCGTGTGCCTGCTGTTCGCGGCGATCCGCAACGACGGCGCGATCGCGGCCCAGCTCGGCACCGCGAACGCCACGGTGGACTCGGTGGCGTTCGACCGCACGATCATCCACTTCGAGACCCCGGACGGCATCGTCCACAGCCCGGCGAACGGGGTTCTCTACCCGGACGGCCTTGCGGCGGGTCAGCTGGTCCGCATCGAGTACGACGCGTCCGACCCGGAGCTGGCCAGGGTGGCGGGTCGCTCGGCGACTTTGACGTTGTTGCCGCTCGGGAGCTTCGTGTTCTTCACGTGGCTGGTGGCGGGGCCGGTGCTGTGGTGGATCCGCCGGCTGAACAAGCGGGTCAGCGCGCCTGCTCCAGCCACGTCTTCCGCGTGATCTCGTACTCGACTTCGCCCTGCTCGGATCCTTCGACGGGGTCTTCGTAGGCCTCGGCCGAGGTGAACGCCCTCGCGAAGGTGAGCCCGGCCGAGGCCATCGTCGCGCGGGACCCGGTGTTGACCGCCATCGTCTGGGCGAAGATGCGGTCGAGGCCCAGTTCTTCGAAGCCGTAGCGGATCAGTTCGCGTGAGCCTTCGCTCGCGTAGCCCCGGCGCCAGTGTTTTTGCAGGAGCCGGTAGCCGAGCTCGGCTTCGCCTTCGACGTCCGGCTGGTCCGGGCCGTGTGGTGGGCGCAGGATCCACCAGCCGATGAATTCTTCATCGGCGAAGCCCATCCAGAAGCCGAACCCGGGCGCTGTGTTGATCCGGCGGAGGTGTGCCCGCTCGACCTCGGCCCGCGTCGACGCCCGGCCGGTGAGGTAGCGCATGACCTCGGGGTCGGAGTCGAGCTCGTACTCGAGTTCGAGGTGCTCGTCGGTCAGGGGGAGGAGGGTGAGCCGCTGGGTTTGGAGGGTCGGCATGTCCCGATCCTCACAGCGGGGGCAAGTCGATTAGGTCGCGTGAGCTGTCTTCCGCTCCTCGTCCTCCATTGTTCAACACCGGAGACCCGGCCTCAAGGGCGCCTTCGGCGTCGCTTCGCGATTCGCTTCGCTCACCCTTGACCCCGGGTCTCCGGTGCTGACTGCGGCTGGGACGAGGGGCGGGGGAGGTCTAGGGCGGGCTGTTGCCCGCTCCGCCCGCCTCAGCCGCGTTGTGTGCAGGGGCCAACCCGCTCAGCCTGTTCCGGCCGTCTCCTGCCACCAGCCCAGTACCTCGTCCGCCACCCCCGGCGCCGCCACCAGCAGGCCGTCCGTCGGTAGCGCCGTGTCCTCCCCGTGCTTGTCCAGCACCACCGCCCCGGCCTCGATGGCCATCGTCACGGACCCGGCCACGTCCCACTCGTGGTAGCTGTGCAACACCGCCGCCGCAGCATGCCCCAACGCCACCTGAGCGATCGACAACGCTGCGGACCCCAGCACTCGCACCCCTGCATGTGCGGCCGCGGCCCGCTCGATGAACCCGCCCATCCCCGGCCACGGTCCCTGGCGGGCGAACTCCGTGCAGACCAGCGCGCCCGCCGTCACGCAGCGGTCCGTCAGCCGGACCGGCTTGCCGTTCGCGCGGGCCCCTCGTCCGCGCGCGGCCGCGTAGATCTGGGCCCGGTACGGGTCCGCCACCACGCCCACCACCGGTCCCGCCGCGTCGACCAGCGCCAGGCTGTACGCGCACCACGGCACCCCGGCCACGTAGTTCGCCGTGCCGTCGACCGAGTCGACCACCCAGCGGTACTCGGCGACGTCCGCGCCGTGGTCCGCGCCGAACTCGTGGCCGACCACCGGGATGCCCGGGAACTCCGCGGTCAGCACGCGCCGGGTGTGCCGTTCGAGGATCCGGTCGGTGTCGGTGACCCAGTCGAACGGCGAATCCAGCGTCGACGGGTGGGCGCCGCGGCCGGCGGTCGCGGTGATCACGTCGGTGGCGTCGTTGGCCAGCCGTCCGGCCACTTCGAGCGCCCTCGACAGCAGGCCGGGCTCGACGGGCCGCGGCGGCCGGGAGGACAAGAGGGTCATGCCTGCTTAGTCTGGGTCACCCTGGTTTCCGGGACACGACCTTGAGATGACATGTCGTAGCCGATCTGTTCCGGCAGCGTTGGCCGCAGTGTCACGCCGCCGCCAGGATCGGGTGCGATCGTCCAGGACGTGCGAGTCGCCATAGTCACCGAAAGTTTCCTGCCCCAGGTGAACGGCGTGACCAACTCCGTCCTGCGGGTCGTCGAGCACCTGCGCGAACGCGCGCACGACGTGCTGATCATCGCTCCCGGCCCCGGCCCGGACTCCTACCGCGGCGCCCCGGTCGTGCGGATCCCCGCGCTGGACTTCCCCGGGGTCAACTCCCTGCCGATCGGCGTGCCGACGCGCACGGTGCTCAACGCGCTCGCCGCGTTCGGCCCGGACGTCGTGCACCTGGCCTCGCCGTTCGTGGTCGGCGCGCGTGGGCTGGCCGCCGCGCGCCGGCTGCGCGTCCCGTCGATCGCCGTCTACCAGACCGACATCGCCGGGTTCGCCGCCGCGTACGGCTTCGGCATCGCCGCGCGCGCCGCGTGGCGCTGGGTGCGGCGGGTGCACTCCCGCGCCGACCGGACCCTCGCCCCGTCCAGCGACTCGGTCGAGCAGCTGGAGCTGCACGGCGTTCCGCGCGTGCACCGCTGGGCCCGGGGCGTCGACATCGAGCGGTTCTCCCCGGACCACGCCGACGCGGCGCTGCGGGCCCAGCTGGCGCCGGACGGCGAGCTGCTCGTCGGGTTCGTCGGCCGGCTGGCGCCCGAGAAGGAGGTCGACCGGCTGGTCGCGCTGGCCGGGATGCCCGGGGTCCGCGTGGTCGTCGTCGGCGACGGGCCCGAACTCGAAAACCTCCGGGAGCAGCTGCCCGGCGCGGCCTTCCTCGGCGCGAAGTACGGCGAAGAGCTCTCAGCGGCGTACGCGAGCTTCGACGTCTTCGTCCACACAGGTCCGCACGAGACGTTCTGCCAGGCGGTGCAGGAGGCGATGGCGTCGGGCCTGCCGGTGCTCGCGCCGGACGCGGGCGGCCCGAAGGACCTCGTCCTGCCCGGCCGCACCGGCTACCTGCTGCCCGTGGACCGCGAGCTGTTCGGCCCGGCGCTCGTCGAGAAGGTCGACGCCCTGCGTGATCCCGCGCTGCGGGCGAGGCTCGGCGAGAAGGCGCGCAAGGTGGTGCTGGGCCGCACCTGGCCCGCCGTCTGCCGCGAGCTGATGGGGCACTACGAAGCCGTGCAGGGCCGGGCCGCCCGCGCGGCCTGACATGCACATCGTCCAGCTCGCGAACTTCTACGGGCCGCGTTCGGGCGGGCTGCGCACGGCGCTGCACCACCTCGGTGCCGGGTACGTCGCGAGCGGGCACGAGGTGACGCTCGTCGTGCCCGGCACGTGGTACGCCGACGAGGTCCTGCCGACCGGCGTCCGCCGGTTTTCCCTGCCGGCGCCGAAGATCCCGGGCACCGGCGGCTACCGCGCCGTCGACCCGCACCGCGTCCGCGCGGTGCTGCGAAGACTCGAACCTGACCGGCTGGAGGTGTCGGACCGGCTGACGCTGCGGGGGATGGGTGGCTGGGCGCGGCGGCACGGTGTCCCGAGCACGGTCATTTCGCACGAGCGCCTCGACCGGCTGCTGGAGCAGTTCCTGCTGCCGGAGCCGGTGGCGCGCCGCGTCGCCGACGTCGCGAACCGGCGGATGGCCGCGAGCTACGACACGGTCGTCTGCACGACGGCGTTCGCGCGCGCCGAGTTCGACCGGATCGAGGCGCCGAACGTCCACCGCGTGCCGCTCGGCGTCGACCTGGCGACGTTCCGGCCCGCCATGCGCGACGACGGCTGGCGCACCGGCCTCGCCGGGGGAGCGGACGCGCTGCTCGTCCACTGTGGACGCCTGTCGCCGGAGAAGCACGTGGAGCGCAGCGTGGACACCGTGGCGGAGCTGACGGAGGCGGGCGCGCGGGTCCGGCTGGTGGTGGCGGGCGACGGGCCGCGACGGCGGGCCCTGGAGCGCCGGGCGCGCGGCCTGCCGGTGACGTTCCTGGGGTTCCTGTCCGGCCGCGGCGACGTCGCGAGGCTGCTGGCCAGCGCGGACGTCTCCCTGGCGCCCGGTCCCCACGAGACGTTCGGGCTCGCCGCGCTGGAAGCGCTGGCTTCGGGGACGCCGGTGGTGGTGTCGGCGTCGTCGGCTCTGCGGGAGATCGTGCGGCCCGGCTGCGGCGCGGCGGTGGACGACCACGCGCCCGCGTTCGCCTCGGCGGTGACGGACCTGCTGGAGAGCCCGGAGGACGTGCGCCGCGCGGCGGCCCGGGCGCGGGCGGAGGAGTTCACCTGGCCGGCGTCGGTCGCCGGGATGCTGGCTACGTTCCGCTGAGGCCGTGGTCGGCGACGATCTTCGCCAGCAGGCCCTGGAGGGTCGCGCGCTCGTCTTCGGTGAGCGCGGCGGTGATCGAGCGTTCGTGCGACGCGGCCGCCTGCGCGACGCGGCCCATCAGCTCACGACCGGCCGGGCTCAGCTCCAGCGCGTAGAGCCGCCGGTCCTCCGCGTTGCGGTGCCGCTCGATCAGGCCGTGCTTCTCCAAGCCGTCGACCAGGGGGACCAGGCGCGTCGCGGGGGTGCCGAGCTGCTTGGCCAGCTTCTGCTGGCTCTGTCCCGGCCGCGCCGCGACCAGCCGCAGCAGGCTCAGCTGCGCCGGCGTCAGGTCCAGCTCGCCGAGCCGCTCGGTGAACCGCCGCGCCGCGTGGGCGCCGACCTGCGCGAGCAGGAACGCGCTGCCGGGGCGGGGACCTTCCATGGCCGAACGATAGTCGGTCTAGATTCGGTGCATGTCACGCGCAAGCCTGGACAAGGACCCGCACGAGGTCGCCGCGATGTTCGACGGCGTCGCGGACGGGTACGACCGGGCGAACTCGTTCATGACCTTCGGCTTCGACCGGCGCTGGCGCACCACCACCGCCCGCGTGCTCGACGCCCGCCGCGGTGAAAAGGTCCTGGACCTCGCCGCCGGCACCGGGGTGTCCACCGTCGAGTACGCCCGCGGCGGCGCCTGGTGCCTCGCCGCGGACTTCTCGTTCGGCATGCTGCGCGCCGGGCTGCACCGCAAGGTCCCGATGGTCGCGGCGGACGCGCTCAACCTGCCGTTCGCCGACGAGAGCTTCGACGCCGTGACGATCTCCCTCGCGCTGCGCAACTTCGTCGACACGAAGGCCGCGCTCACCGAGATCGCCCGCGTGGTCAAGCCGGGCGGCCGCCTGGTGATCTGCGAGGTCTCGACGCCGCCGTTCGCGCCGATCCGGTTCGTCCACCGGCGGTTCATGCTGAAGCTGCTCACCTGGGTCGGCAAGCGGACGTCGTCCAACCCCGAGGCCTACTCCTACCTGGCCGAATCGATGCTGGCCTGGCCGGACCAGCGGACGCTCGGCGAGATCATCGCGAGCGCGGGCTGGACCGACGTCGAGTGGTTGAACCTCACATTCGGCGTCGTGGCGATCCACCGCGCGCGCAAGCCTGCCTAAACTCGCGTTCATGACGCGACGCACCGCAGACCAGGACGCCGAAGTCATCGTCGTCGGCGCCGGACCCGCTGGGTCCACCGTGGCCACGTACCTGGCCCGCGCGGGCGTCGACGTCCTGCTGCTGGAGAAGACCGAGTTCCCGCGCGAGAAGGTCTGCGGCGACGGCCTGACCCCGCGTGGCGTCAAGCAGCTGATCGACCTGGGGATCGACACGAGCGAGGAAGCCGGCTGGGTGCACAGCCGCGGCCTGCGGATCCTCACCGGCGACCTGACGCTGGAACTCGACTGGCCGGACCTGACGAGCTACCCGCCGTACGGCGTTTCCCGCACTCGCCACGACTTCGACGACCTGCTCGCGAAGCTCGCGGTGAAGGCGGGCGCGCGGCTGTACGAGCGGACGACAGTCACCGGCGCGATCACCAACCCGGCCGGGCGCGTGGTCGGCGTCGAGGCGAAGGTCGGCCCGGAGCGGACGCCGGTGCACTACCGCGCGCCGCTGGTCCTGGCCTGCGACGGCGTGTCCGCGCGGCTCGCGCTGAGCGTCGGCATCCAGAAGAACGAAAAGCGCCCGATGGGCGTGGCGGTGCGCCAGTACTACAAGAGCCCGCGCCACGACGACCCGTTCATCGAGGGCCACCTCGAGCTGTGGGACCGCTCCGACCCGCGCGACCCGAAGCTGCTGCCGGGCTACGGCTGGGCGTTCCCGCTCGGCGACGGCACGGTGAACGTCGGCCTCGGCATGCTGTCGACGTCGGCGTCGTTCCGGAACACCGACTACCGCGCGCTGCTGCGCCAGTGGCTCGACGGGACGCCGGAGGAGTGGGGCTACCGCGAGGAGAACGCGATCGGCAAGGTCGGCGGCGCCGGCCTCCCGATGGGCTTCAACCGCACCCCGCACTACCGCGACGGGCTCCTGCTGCTCGGCGACGCGGGCGGCATGGTCAGCCCGTTCAACGGCGAAGGCATCTCGGCGGCCATGGAGTCCGCGCAGATCGCCGCGGAGGTCGTCGTCCAGGCCCTGGCCCGGCGCGAAGGGGCCTCGCGCGAGCGGGCGCTGGAGGCGTACCCGCGCGCGGTCGGCGAGCTGATGGGCGGCTACTACCGGCTGGGCAACGTCTTCGCGAAGATCATCGGCAAGCCGAAGATCATGCACGCCTGCACGAAGTACGGGCTGCGCATCAACAAGCTGCTGCCGCTGGTCTACAAGGGCTTGTCGGGCTGCTACGACGCCAAGGGCGGCGACGGCGTCGACCGCCTGATCTCGGCCCTGGCACGCGCCACCCCCACCCCCCGCTGACTCTCGCCCACTGCCCGAGCTTTCACGTGAAAGCTCGGTCTTCAACGCGCGCGGACACTCGGGTGGCCTAACAAGTTGGCCGTACGGCCAGTGGGATAGCTCACAGGTCAGCGCCCGGATTGTCCGGCCGAAGAGCGATCTCGAGGGGTCTTCGCGCAGGTCGCACGCGCGCCGTTGCCGGGTCGTGACAACGTTGGCGCCGGAGGTTAGGGCACCCTCATAACATGGGGCCCTAGGGACAAGAATGTGAGTCGCGTCCTACACTCCCCCCATGCTTTGTGAATCCCTTCACATCCGCGACGAGTGGCTTGTGAACTATTTCACAAGCACCGTGCGGTCCAGCCACGGGCCGTAAGGAGACCCTGACCCTCGGCGGTGTGACCCAGGTCCCTTAGGGTGCCGACGAGGCCAAGCGGTTCCCCACCACAAGCACAACCGCATCGGCGCGGAAAGGATGGCGAAGACCCCGTGCTGACGTTGCTGACCCGAACCGACACGGTGCAGCTGGCGCAAGAGGCCCCGAGCCTGAAGCCCTACCTGCCCCTGGTCCTGTTGTTCGTGCTGGCACTGGCGTTCGCCGTGCTGTCGGTCCTGCTGGGCCCGCTCGTCGGCCCCAGCCGGTACAACAAGGCCAAGCTCGCCGCCTACGAGTGCGGCATCGAACCGTCCCCGCAGCCGCTCGTCGGCGCCGGGCGGATGCCGGTGGCCTACTACATCACCGCGATGCTGTTCATCCTGTTCGACATCGAGATGGTCTTCCTCTACCCGTTCGCCGTGCAGGCGGACGCGCTGGGCACGTTCGGCCTGGTGGAGATCCTGCTGTTCATCGCGACGGTCGGCTTCGCGTACGCCTACGTGTGGCGGCGCGGCGGCCTGGATTGGAACTAGACCCATGGGCCTCGAAGAGAAACTCCCCAACGGCATCCTGCTGGCCAGCCTCGAAGGTCTCGTCAACTGGGCGCGGAAGAACTCGATGTGGCCGGCCACCTTCGGGCTCGCCTGCTGCGCGATCGAGATGATGACCGTCGGCGGTTCCCGGTACGACATCGCCCGCTTCGGCATGGAGCGCTTCAGCGCGACGCCGCGGCAGGCCGACCTGATGATCGTCGCCGGCCGGGTCACGCAGAAGATGGCCCCGGTCCTGCGCCAGATCTACGACCAGATGGCCGAGCCCAAGTGGGTCCTCGCCATGGGCGTCTGCGCCTCCTCCGGCGGCATGTTCAACAACTACGCCGTGGTGCAGGGCGTCGACCACGTCGTGCCGGTCGACATGTACCTGCCCGGCTGCCCGCCGCGGCCGGAGATGCTGCTGGACGCGATCCTCAAGCTGCACGCCAAGATCCAGGACGAGCCGATCAACGCCCGCCGCGCCGCCATCCGCGCCGCCAGCGGGGCCCGCACCGAGCTCGTCGCGTCGTCGATCAAGTACGCGAAGAAGTAGAGCGATGGCTGAGAACCCGAAACCCGGCGAAGAGCAGTCCAGCGCCGATCGTCCCGAAGGCGGCCTCGAACCCCGCGGCACCCGCCCCGCCGAGCCGGTCGTCACCGGTCGCGAACGCCAGGGCATGTTCGGCGTCCACGGCACCGGCGACACCTCCGGCTACGGCGGCGTCCGGCTCCCGGCCTACAGCCCCGCCCCGGCCGAGCGCCCGTACGGCGGCTGGTTCGACCAGTTCGCCGACGAGTTCTACGCGGCCCTGTCCGACCACAAGATCCCCGCCGAGTCGATCCTGCAGACGACGGTCGACCGCGGCGAGATCACCTTCTACGTAGCCCGCGAGAAGCTGGTCGAAATCGCGAAGGTGCTTCGCGACGACGGCGGCCTCCGCTTCGAGCTGCTGTCCTCGGTGTCCGGGGTGGACTACGGCGTCGACGTCCCGCAGCGGCTGCACGCGGTCTACCACTTCACGTCGCTGACCTACCGCCGCCGGATCCGCCTCGAGGTCACCCTCGACGTCGAGGACGCGCACGTGCCGTCGCTGGTCGGGCTCTACCCGACCGCCGACTGGCAGGAGCGCGAAGCCTGGGACATGTTCGGCATCGTCTTCGACGGTCACCCGGCGCTGACCCGGATCCTCATGCCGGACGACTGGGACGGCCACCCCCAGCGCAAGGACTACCCGCTCGGCGGGATCCCGGTCGAATACAAGGGCGCGGAGATCCCGCCGCCGGACCAGCGGAGGTCGTACTCGTGAGCACCGAGAACCTTTCCGACGTCACGACCGGCACCGACACCAGCGCGCCGGGCAGTGACAGCACCGACGACGTCAACTACGCGGACTCCCGCGACACCACCGAGGGCCGCGTCTATTCGGTCTCCGGCGGCGACTGGGACGACGTCATCGCGGACGCGGCGCACGACGAGCGCATGGTCATCAACATGGGCCCGCAGCACCCGTCGACGCACGGCGTGCTCCGGCTCGTGCTGGAGATGGAGGGCGAGACCGTCACGCAGCTGCGGTCGGTCATCGGCTACCTCCACACCGGCATCGAGAAGAACTGCGAGTACCGGACCTGGACCCAGGGCGTCACGTTCGTGACGCGCATGGACTACCTGGCGCCGCTTTCGACGGAGATGGCGTACTGCCTCGGCGTCGAGAAGCTGCTGCAGATCGAGGCCCCGCGCCGCGCGCAGCTGCTGCGCGTGATGCTGCTGGAGATCAACCGGATCGGCTCGCACCTCGTCTACATCGCCACCGGCGGCATGGAGCTCGGCGCCACCACCGCGATGACGCTCGGCTTCCGCGAGCGCGAAGAGGTGCTGCACCTGCTGGAGCACCTGACCGGCCTGCGCATGAACCACGCGTTCATCCGCCCCGGCGGCCTCGCGCAGGACATGCCGGCCGACTACCACGAGAAGGTCAGCGAATTCATCAAGACGATGAAGAAGCGCCTTCCGCTGTACGACAAGCTGTTCACCGGTCAGCCGATCTGGCGGAACAGGCTCAAGGGCGTGGGTTACCTGCCGGTCGACGCGTGCCTCGCGCTCGGCGTCACGGGCCCGGTGCTGCGCAGCGCCGGCCTCCCGTGGGACCTGCGCAAGACCGAGCCGTACTCCTGCTACGACGAGTTCGACTTCGACGTCCCGGTCGACAACGGCGCCGACTGCTGGTCGCGCTACCTGATCCGGGTGCACGAGATGCACGAGAGCCTCAAGATCATCGAGCAGTGCCTGGAGAAGCTCGAGCCGGGCCCGGTCATGGTCGAGGACAAGAAGGTCGCCTGGCCCGCGCAGCTGTCGATCGGCAGCGACGGCATGGGCAACTCGCTCGAGCACGTCAAGAAGATCATGGGCCAGTCGATGGAGTCCCTGATCCACCACTTCAAGCTGGTCACCGAGGGCTTCAAGGTGCCGGCGGGACAGGTCTACGCGCCGGTCGAGTCGCCGCGCGGCGAGCTGGGCGTGCACCTGGTGTCCGACGGCGGCACGCGGCCGCTGCGGGTCCACGTGCGCGAACCGAGCTTCGTGAACCTGCAGTCGATGCCCGCCATGGCCGAAGGCGGCCTGGTCGCGGACGTGATCGCCGCGATCGCCTCGATCGACCCCGTCATGGGGGGAGTGGACCGATGAGTTCTTCAACCGCACTGCCCGAACCCGGGCCGAACGCGGCCGCCACGACGTACGCGGCCGCCGCGCCGGACACCGACGTCGTCGCCATCGCGCCGGACCCCGAGGTGGCCGCCGGGATCATCGCCGAGACGCCGCTCGAAGACATCTTCGACGAAGGTGTCGTGGCGCGGGCCCAGGACCTGATCGCGCGCTACCCGCAGTCCCGCTCGGCGCTGCTGCCGATGCTGCACCTCGTGCAGTCGGTGCAGGGCTACGTCAGCCAGGAGGGCATCGCGTTCTGCGCGAAGCAGCTCGAGCTGTCGGACGCCGAGGTCAGCGCGGTCGCCACGTTCTACACGATGTACAAGCGCAAGCCGTGCGGCGAGCACCTCGTGAGCGTCTGCACCAACACGCTGTGCGCGGCCATGGGCGGCGACGCGATCTACAAGAGGCTCCAGACGCACCTCGGCTCCGAGGAGAACCCGCTGGGGCACAACGAGACCGCGGGCACGCCGAACGAGCCGGGCTCGATCACCCTCGAGCACGCCGAGTGCCTCGCGGCCTGCGACCTCGCGCCGGTCATCCAGGTCAACTACGAGTTCTTCGACAACCAGACCGAGGACAAGGCCGTCGCGCTGGTCGACGCGCTGCAGGCGGGCAAGAAGCCGGCCCCGACGCGCGGTGCGCCGCTGTCGAACTTCAAGGGCGCCGAGCTGCAGCTCGCCGGGTTCTTCCCGGAGGACGAGCGCCAGTACCGCACCGACGTCGACGGCCCGTCGCAGGCCGTCGAGACGCTGCGGGGCGCGAAGCTCGCGCAGGACCGCGGCTGGGTCGCCCCGGTCGCGCAAGACGTCCCACTGCCTGAAGTGGAGAAGAAGTAATGGCCGACCCCATCACTCCGGTCCTCACGAAGCGCTGGCTGTCGCCGAACTCCTGGCAGATCGGGACGTACGAGGCTCTCGAGGGCTACACCGCCGTCCGCAAGGCCCTGGCCGGGACGCCGGAGCAGCTCGTCCAGCTGGTCAAGGACTCCGGCCTGCGCGGCCGCGGCGGCGCGGGCTTCCCGGCCGGCATCAAGTGGTCCTTCATGCCGCCGAAC
This sequence comes from Amycolatopsis sp. NPDC051371, assembly GCF_040682155.1. Taxonomy (NCBI): domain Bacteria; kingdom Bacillati; phylum Actinomycetota; class Actinomycetes; order Pseudonocardiales; family Pseudonocardiaceae; genus Amycolatopsis; species Amycolatopsis sp. NPDC051371. The sequence goes on along the minus strand of NZ_JBFBAG010000013.1, from coordinate 88,202 downwards.
TTCGACAAGCCGCACTACCTGGTGATCAACGCCGACGAGGGCGAGCCGGGGACATGCAAGGACATCCCGCTGATGATGGCGGACCCGCACTCGCTCATCGAGGGCTGCATCATCGCCTCGTACGCGATGCGCTCGAACCACTGCTTCATCTACGTCCGCGGCGAGGCGCTGCACTGCATCCGCCGCCTCAACGCGGCCGTGCGCGAAGCCGAAGCGGCCGGTTACCTGGGCGAGAACATCCTCGGCTCCGGCTTCGACCTCAAGATCACCGTCCACGCGGGAGCGGGCGCGTACATCTGCGGCGAGGAGACGGCACTGCTCGACTCGCTGGAGGGCCGTCGTGGCCAGCCGCGGCTCAAGCCGCCGTTCCCCGCGGCCGCCGGTCTCTACGCCGCGCCGACCACGGTCAACAACGTCGAGACCATCGCGAGCGCGCCGTTCATCGTCAACGGCGGTTCGAGCTGGTTCCGCGAGATGGGCCGCGAGAAGTCGCCCGGCCCGAAGATCTACTCGATCTCCGGCCACGTCGAGAAGCCCGGCCAATACGAGTGCCCGCTCGGCACCACGCTGCGCGAGCTGCTCGACATGGCGGGCGGCATGAAGGACGGCGTCCCGCTCAAGTTCTGGACCCCGGGCGGCTCGTCCACCCCGATGTTCACCGCCGAGCACCTCGACGTCCCGCTGGACTTCGAAGGCGCCGCGGAAGCCGGCTCGATGCTCGGCACCACCGCCGTCCAGGTCTTCAACGAGACCGTGTCGGTGCCCTGGGCCGTGATGAAGTGGACGCAGTTCTACGAGCACGAGTCCTGCGGCAAGTGCACGCCGTGCCGTGAAGGCACGTACTGGCTGGCGCAGATCCTCGAGCGGATGGTCGAGGGCCACGGCACCGAAGAGGACATCGACACCCTCCTCGACGTCTGCGACAACATCCTCGGCCGGTCGTTCTGCGCCCTCGGTGACGGCGCGGTGTCGCCGATCCAGAGCGGCATCAAGTACTTCCGCGAGGAGTTCCTCGCGCTGTGCGAGAAGAACCGGCACGAACAGACCAAGCCCGAACTCGTGGGAGCGCAGGCATGACGATCGCCCCCGACAAGCCTGAAACGACCGAGACAGTGGTCCCCGAGGGCCACGTCAAGCTGGTCATCGACGGCGAAGAGGTCATCGCCCCCAAGGGCGAGCTGATCATCCGCACGGCCGAGCGGCTCGGCACGGTCATCCCGCGGTTCTGCGACCACCCGCTCCTCGACCCGGCCGGCGCCTGCCGCCAGTGCCTCGTCGAGGTCGAGATGGGCGGCCGGCCGATGCCGAAGCCGCAGGCGTCCTGCACGATGACCGTCGCCGACGGCATGGTCGTCAAGACGCAGCTGTCGTCGCCGGTCGCGGACAAGGCCCAGCAGGGCGTGATGGAGCTCCTGCTCATCAACCACCCGCTGGACTGCCCGATCTGCGACAAGGGCGGCGAGTGCCCCCTGCAGAACCAGGCGCTGGCCCACGGCCGCACGGAGTCGCGGTTCGTCGACACCAAGCGGACGTTCCCGAAGCCGCTGCCGATCTCCACACAGGTGCTCCTGGACCGCGAACGCTGCGTGCTCTGCCAGCGCTGCACCCGGTTCTCCAGCGAGATCGCCGGCGACCCGTTCATCGAGCTCCTCGAACGCGGCGCCCACCAGCAGATCGGCACCGCGGAGACGGCGGACGTCCTGGACATGGCGTCGCGCACCACAAGCGGCCAGCCGTTCCAGTCCTACTTCTCCGGCAACGTCATCCAGATCTGCCCGGTCGGTGCGCTGACCAGCGCCGCCTACCGGTTCCGCTCCCGCCCGTTCGACCTGGTGTCCTCGCCGAGCGTCTGCGAGCACTGCTCGTCCGGCTGCGCCGAGCGCACCGACTTCCGGCGCGGCAAGGTCCAGCGCAAGCTGGCCGGCGACGACCCCGAGGTCAACGAAGAGTGGATCTGCGACAAGGGCCGCTTCGCCTTCCGCTACACCGGCGCCGAGGACCGCATCCGGCGTCCGCTGGTCCGCAACACCGAGACCGGTGAGCTGGAAGAGGCGTCCTGGACCGACGCGCTGCGCGCCGCGGCGGCCGGTCTCACGGCGGCCCGCTCGGACGGTGGGGTCGGGGTCCTGCCCGGTGGCCGGCTGACCGTCGAGGACGCCTACGCGTACTCGAAGTTCGCCCGTGTCGCGCTGCAGACCAACGACGTCGACTTCCGCGCCCGCCCGCACTCGGCCGAGGAGCTGTCCTTCCTCACCTCGCACGTCGTGGGCGTGACGCCGGAGTCCGGCGTCACCTTCGCCGAGATCGAGCGGGCCCGCACGGTCCTGTGCGTGGCGTTCGAGCCCGAGGACGAGGCGCCGATCGTGTTCCTGCGGCTGCGCAAGGCGGCCCGCAAGAACCGCACCCGGGTCGTCCACTTGGGACAGTGGACGACGTCGTCGGTGCGCAAGACGTTCGGCGAGCTGCTCGCCTGCGTCCCCGGCCAAGAGGCCGCGGCCGTCGAAGCCATCGCCAAGCACGCGCCGGACCTCGACGAGGCCCTGCGCGGCGAGAACGCCGTCGTCCTGGTCGGCGAACGCGCCGCCCAGGTGCCCGGCCTGTTCTCCGCGCTGCACGACCTCGTCGAGCGCACCGGCGTCCGGCTCGCGTGGATCCCGCGCCGCGCCGGCGACCGGGGCGCGCTGGCGACCGGCTGCGTGCCGACGCTGCTGCCCGGTGGTCACCGCGTGGGCGACGACGCGGCCCGCGTCGCCGTCGAAAACGCCTGGGGCGTCCCGATCCCGGCCGTGCCGGGCCGCGACACCACCGGCATCCTGCGGGCGGCGGCGAGCCGCGAGCTCGGCGGCCTGCTCGTCGGCGGTGTCGACCCGTTCGACCTGCCGGACCCGGACCTCGCGCTGCGCGCGCTGGACGGCGCCGGCTTCGTCGTCAGCCTGGAGCTGCGGCACAGCGCGGTGACCGAGCGCGCGGACGTCGTGCTCCCGGTGGCCGCGTCCGACGAGAAGGCGGGCAGCTACCTCAACTGGGAGGGCCGCACCCGCCCGTTCGACGTCACCCTCGAAGGCACCGGCGCCCTGCCGGACTGCCGGGTGCTCGACACCCTCGCCGTCGAGATGGACGCCGACCTGTTCACGCAGACGCCGGCCGCCTCCCGCGGTGACTTCGAGAAGCTCGCCCCGGCCTCGGCCCTGCGTTGGGGCAACGTCGCCGCCGAGACCGGCGGAGCCACGGCGGCTCCCGGTGCCGGCCAGGCGGTCCTGTCGAGCTGGCGCCAGCTGATCGACAACGGGTCGCTGCAGGACGGCGAGCCGCACCTGAAGGGCACCCAGCGCACGCCGGTCGCGCGGCTGTCCGCGACGACCGCCGAAGGGCTGGGCACGACCGTGAAGGTCAGCACCGAACGCGGTGCGATCACGCTGCCGGTGGAGATCGCGGACCTGCCCGACGGCGTCGTGTGGCTGCCGGGCAACTCCGACGGCTCCGCCGTGTTCAAGACGCTCGGCGCCGGGCACGGCGCCGTCGTGAACCTCGCTGGGGGTGAGCAATGATCCCGCTGCTGACCGAGGCTGCCGTCGGGAGTGTCCCGGACGCGGCGACGCGGGCGGCGCTGCTGGCGGACGACCCGTTCTGGATGATCCTGCTGAAGTCCGTGGTCATCCTGCTGATCGGCCCGATCCTGACGATCCTGCTGATCGTCTGGGAGCGCAAGGCCGTCGGCCGGATGCAGAACCGGCCCGGCCCCAACCGCGTCGGCCCGAACGGCTACCTGCAGTCCCTGGCGGACGCGCTCAAGCTGCCGTTCAAGGAACAGATCATCCCGGACACCGCCGACCGCAAGGTGTACTTCCTCGCGCCGGTCATCTGCGTGGTGCCGCCGCTGATCGCGCTGGCGGCCATCCCGTTCGGCCCGGTGGTCTCGATCTTCGGCGAGCGGACCGTGCTGCAGCTGCTCGACCTGCCGGTCAGCGCGCTGGTGATCCTGGCCTGCTCCTCGATCGGCGTCTACGGCATCGTGCTCGCCGGCTGGGCCTCCGGCTCGCCGTACCCGCTGCTGGGCGGCATGCGCAGCGCGGCGCAGGTGATCTCCTACGAGATCGCGATGGGCCTGTCGATCGTCGCGGTCATCCTGCAGTCCGGTTCGCTGGACCTGGCCGACATCGTCGCCAAGCAGCAGCCGGCGTGGTTCCTCTACCTGATCCCGAGCTTCGTGATCTACCTGATCTCGATGGTCGGCGAGACCAACCGCGCTCCCTTCGACCTCCCCGAGGCCGAGTCGGAGCTGGTCGGCGGCTTCCACACCGAGTACAGCTCGATGAAGTTCGCGATGTTCTTCCTCGCCGAGTACGTCAACATGGTGATCGTCTCGGCGTTCGCCACGACGCTGTTCCTCGGCGGCTGGATGGCCCCGTGGCCGCTGTCGCTGATCGGGAACAACGTCCTCAACACCGGCTGGTGGCCGGTGCTGTGGTTCTTCGCGAAGATGTTCGTCCTGCTCTTCGGGTTCATCTGGCTGCGCGGCACGCTGCCCCGCCTGCGCTACGACCAGTTCATGCGCCTGGGCTGGAAGGTCCTGGTCCCGCTGAACCTGGTGTGGATCGTCATGGTGACCTTCGCGAAGGTCATCGCCTGGAACACCGCGTCGATCATCATCGCCGCGGTCGCGATCTTCATCGTCATCGCGCTGTTCTTCTACGTCCGCGCGTCGGGCCGCGAGGAGGACAGCGAAACGGTGCCGGTGACCGGTGGCGGTTTCCCGGTCCCGCCGCTGGACCTCAAGGTCCCCAAGACCACCCCGCGTCAGAAGGCCTTGGCCAAGGCCGAGGCGAAGGCGGCCCGCCGCAAGCCGGCGGCCGTCGGTACCGCAAAGGAAGGAGCGCAAGATGGGGTTTCTTGATCCCGTCAAGGGCTTCGGCGTCACCTTCGGGATGATGTTCAAGAAGGTCGCCACCGAGGAGTACCCCGAGGCCGGCGCGCCCGCCGCCCCGCGGTACCACGGCCGGCACCAGCTGAACCGCCACCCGGACGGCCTCGAGAAGTGCGTCGGCTGCGAGCTGTGCGCGTGGGCGTGCCCGGCGGACGCGATCTTCGTCGAGGGCGGTGACAACACCGAGGAAGCCCGGTTCTCCCCGGGCGAGCGGTACGGCGCGGACTACCAGATCAACTACCTGCGCTGCATCGGCTGCGGTCTCTGCATCGAGGCCTGCCCGACGCGGTCGCTGACGATGATCAACTTCTACGAGCTCGCCGACGACGACCGCCAGCGGCTGATCTACACGAAGGAAGACCTGCTCGCCCCGCTGCTGCCCGGCATGGAGCAGCCGCCGCACCCGATGCGGCTGGGCGAAAACGAGCAGGACTACTACGTCAACGGCCCTGAACTCGCGCGCGGGGAGGGCATGCTGTGATTTTTCAAACAGGGATCGCCGCCCTCCTGGCCCAGGCTCCGACGGGGGCCGCTGCCGGCGTCTCGACCGGCGAGGCCATCGCGTTCTGGATCCTCGGCCCGCTTTCGCTGCTCGGCGGCCTCGGCATGATCTTCTCCCGCAACGCCGTCCACTCGGCGCTGTGGCTGGTGCTCACGATGCTGAGCCTGGGCGCGCTGTACATGATCCAGTCGGCGCCGTTCCTCGGCTTCACGCAGATCATCGTCTACACCGGCGCGATCATGATGCTGTTCCTGTTCGTGCTGATGCTGGTCGGCCGCGAGAGCTCCGACTCGGTCGTCGAGGTCCTGCGCGGACAGCGGCTCGCGGCGACGGTGCTCGGCATCGGGCTCGCCGCGCTGCTGGCCACCGGCATCTACCGGGCGCTCGAGAACGTCACCCCGGCCACCCCGCTCGACTCGGCCACCTCGGCCGGCGGCGGGCCGAAGGGCCTGGGGCGGCTGATCTTCACCGACTACCTGTTCCCGTTCGAGCTGACGTCGGCGCTGCTCATCACCGCCGCGGTCGGCGCGATGGTGCTGGCCTTCACCGACCGGCACGGCAAGGGCGGCAAGCTCACCCAGCGGGAGCTCGTCCTGCTGCGCTTCCGCGGTGAGCACGACCGGCCGTCGCCGCTGCCCGGCCCGGGTGTCTTCGCCACCGCCAACTCGGTCGCGACGCCGGCGCTGCTGCCGGACGGCTCGGTCGCCCCGGAGTCGCTCTCGGCGATCATCGAGTCCACCTCGGCGATCGAGCTGGCGAAGGAACGCAAGCTCGTCAAGGACGAGGGCCCGCACCCGGACGCGCACGCGCTGGTCGGCTCAGACACTGTGCACTCTTCGGAAACCGAGGGGGAGAAGGAATGACCCCGACGTACTACCTGCTGCTGTCGGCGCTGCTGTTCGCGCTCGGCGCGGTCGGCGTGCTGGTGCGGCGCAACGCGATCGTCGTGTTCATGTGCATCGAGCTGATGCTCAACGCCGTGAACCTGTCGCTGGTCACGTTCGCCCGGATCAACGGCGGGCTCGACGGCCAGATCATGGCGTTCTTCGTCATGGTCGTCGCGGCCGCCGAGGTCGTGGTCGGCCTGGCGATCATCATGGCCATCTTCCGCACCCGGCGCTCGGCCTCGGTCGACGACACCAACCTGCTGAAGTACTAGGAGACACCGAGTGACCGCATCATCGTGGCTGCTGGTGGCCTTCCCTGCCCTCGGCGCGCTCGTCCTGCTGCTCATGGGCAAGCGCGCGAAGGCCTGGGGGCATCTGCTCGGCTGTGCCACCGTCACGCTGGCCTTCGTCTACGGCCTGATCCTGTTCTTCACCGCGAACACGGGCACCACGACGGACACCAAGCTGTACTCGTGGATCCCGGCCGGCGCGCTGCAGATCGACTTCGGGCTGCGGATCGACGCGCTGTCGCTGACGTTCGTGCTGCTCATCACCGGCGTCGGCATGCTGATCCACTTCTACTCGATCGGCTACATGGCCGACGACGAAGGCCGGTACCGCTTCTTCGCGTACCTGAACCTCTTCGTCGCGTCGATGCTGATCCTGGTGCTGGGCAACAGCTTCGTGACGCTGTACCTCGGCTGGGAAGGCGTCGGTCTCGCGTCCTACCTGCTCATCGGCTGGTACCAGGGCCGCCCGTCCGCCGCGACCGCGGCGAAGAAGGCGTTCCTGATGAACCGCGTCGGCGACGTGGGTCTCGCGCTGGCGATCTTCATCATGTTCAAGTACGCGGGCTCGACCGGCTACGCGCAGGTCTTCCAGGCGGTCGGCGACGGCAAGTTCTCGCCGGGGGCGATCACCGCGATGGCGATCCTGCTCCTGCTCGGCGCCTGCGGTAAGTCCGGCCAGTTCCCGCTGCAGGCCTGGCTCCCGGACGCGATGGAGGGCCCCACCCCGGTGTCGGCCCTGATCCACGCGGCGACGATGGTCACCGCCGGCGTCTACCTGGTGGCCCGCTCGAAGGACATCTTCAACGCCACCGAGGACGGCAGGCTGATCGTCACGCTCGTCGGCACGGTGACGCTGCTGCTCGGGTGCATCATCGGCTGCGCGTACGACGACATCAAGAAGGTCCTCGCGTACTCCACGGTCAGCCAGATCGGCTACATGATGCTGGCGGTCGGGCTCGGGCCCATCGCGTACGCGCTGGGCATCATGCACCTGGTCGCGCACGGCTTCTTCAAGGCCGGGCTCTTCCTCGGGGCCGGATCGGTCATGCACGGCATGAACGACGAGGTCGACATGCGGAAGTTCGGCGGCCTGCGCAAGAAGATGCCGATCACCTTCATCACGTTCGGCCTCGGCTACCTGGCCCTGATCGGTATCCCGCCGCTGTCGGGCTTCTTCACCAAGGACGCGATCATCGAAGCGGCCTTCAGCCAGGGCGGCTGGCGCGGCTGGGTGATGGGCGGCGCCGCGCTGCTGGGCGCCGGGCTCACCGCGTTCTACATGACGCGCCTGATGGTGATGACGTTCTTCGGCAAGGAGCGCTGGAAGGACATCAAGTCCAGCGACGGCCGCGACTTCCACCCGCACGAGTCCAAGTCGATCATGTGGATCCCGATGGCGGTGCTGGCGGTCGGCTCGGTCGGCGCCGGTGCGTTCTTCGCCCTCGGTGACCGCTTCGCCGAGTGGCTGACCCCGGCGGTCGGCGAGCTGGAGGAAGCCCACCACGCGCCGTTCGACGCCTGGGTGATCTCCGTCGCCGCGATCGTGTTCTCCGTGCTGGGCGTGCTGATCGCGTACCTGATCTTCCGCCGCGACGTCCCGGTCGAGCAGCCGCAGCGCGTCTCGTTCGTCACCCGTGCGGCCCGCAAGGACCTGTACGGCAACGCCCTCAACGAGACGCTGGTCGCCCGCCCGGGCACCTGGCTCTCGCGGGCGCTGGTGTTCGTGGACAACCGCGGCGTCGACGGCGCGGTCAACGGCCTGGCCGCCTCCCTCGGCGGCGGCTCCGGCCGGCTGAGGCGGCTCCAGACCGGGTTCGTCCGGTCCTACGCGCTCTCGATGCTGGGCGGCGCGTTCCTGCTTCTGGCGGCTCTCCTGCTGGTGAGGTTCTCCTGATGACCTGGTTGCTCATCCTCATCCTGGTGCCGCTCGCCGGTTCCCTGGTGCTGGCGTTCCTCAAGGGGAACGACCGCGCCGCGGTGCTGGCCGCGCTGGGGTTCTCGATCCTCGAGTTCCTGCTCGTGATCCCGTTCTGGCTCAGCTACTCGCCGTCCGGCGCGCGGCTGCAGCAGACGTCGAGCTTCGACTGGATCCCGAGCTTCGGCGTGCACATCGCGTTCGGCACGGACGGCATCTCGCTGATCATGATCGCGGTGATCGCGCTGCTGGTGCCGATCGTCGTCGGCGGCCTCGGCACGCTGGACAAGCTGCCGCCGGGTCGCAGCGCGGGCGGGTTCCTTTCGCTGATCCTGCTGCAGGAAGCGCTCACGATCGGCGTGTTCGCCGCGACCGACGTCTTCCTGTTCTACGTGCTGTTCGAGATCATGCTGATCCCGATGTACTTCCTGATCGGCGGCTACGGCGGCGCGAACCGGCAGTACGCGGCGGTGAAGTTCTTCCTCTACTCGTTCCTCGGCGGCCTGATCATGCTGGCCTCGGCGATCGGGGCGTACTCGCTCGCGAAGGACAAGCTCGGGCACGGCACGTTCGACTGGGCCACACTGGTGACGGTCGTCCGCGACGCGCCGCTGAGCACGCAGATCTGGCTGTTCCTCGGGTTCTTCCTGGCGTTCGCGATCAAGGCGCCGCTGGTGCCGTTCCACACCTGGCTGCCGGACGCGGCGGGGGAGGCGCCGATCGGCGTCGCCGTCCTGCTCGTCGGCGTGCTGGACAAGGTCGGCACGTTCGGGTTCCTGCGCTACTGCCTGCCGATGTTCCCGGACGCGAGCAAGACCCTCGCGCCGCTGGTGCTGGTGCTTTCGGTGATCGGTGTCCTTTACGGATCGATCCTCGCCGCGGGGCAGCGGGACATGAAGCGGTTCATCGCCTACGTGTCCATCGCGCACTTCGGTTTCATCTCGCTCGGCATCTTCGCGTTCAACGAGCAGGCGATGGTCGGCTCGGCGACGTACATGCTGAACCACAGCATCGCGACCGGCATGCTGATCGTGGTGATCGGCCTGGTGATCGCGCGCGGGGGCTCGTCGAAGATCTCCGACTACGGCGGCATGGCCAAGGTGACGCCGCTGCTGGCGGGCCTGTTCCTGCTCGCCGGTCTGTCCACGCTTTCGCTGCCGGGCACCAACTCGTTCGTCTCCGAGTTCCTGGTGCTCATCGGGGCGTTCGTGGACCAGCCGGTCTACACGATCCTCGCCACGGTGGGCATGGTCCTGGCCGCGGCTTACGTCCTGTGGCTCTACCAGCGCGTCATGCAGGGTCCCGTCCGCGGTGACGCCCTGGTGGGCGTCGGCGGCGGCCCGGGCACCGCGATCGCGCCGGAGCTGGGTGCGAAGAAGGCCATCCGCGACCTGAGCGGCCGCGAGATCGCGATCCTGGCGCCGCTGGTCGTGCTGGTCCTCTTCCTCGGCTTCTACCCGAAGCCGGTGCTCGACACAGTCACCCCGACGGTGCAGCAGACGCTGTCCGCGGTCCAGGGAGGCAAGTAACCGTGCTCGACATCCTCCTGACCCAGGCGCCGGAGCCGCCGATCACGACGCCGTCGGTGGACTACCCGGCGGTCCTGCCGATGCTGATCGTCTTCGGTGCGGCGTGCGTCAGCGTGCTGGTCGAGGCGTTCGCGTCGAAGCGCTCGCGCTTCGGCGTGCAGGTCGGGCTGAGCCTGGCGGCGATCGTCGCGGCCGGTGTCAGCCTGTTCCTCTACGCCACGGGTGACGCGCCCGCGGGCGGCGTGAAGACGTTCAGCGGCGCGATCTCGATCGACAAGCCGGCGCTGTTCCTCTGGGGCACGCTGCTCGCCCTGGCGGTCGGCGCGGTGCTGCTGATCTCCGACCGCGTGGTCGAGCCGGGCGGCGCGCTGGTCGCGCAGGCCGGCATCCGCCCGGGCACGGTCCAGGACCGCGCCCAGACGGCGACGGTCATGCAGACCGAAGTCTTCCCGCTGACGCTGTTCGCGCTCGGCGGCATGATGGCGTTCTGCGCGTCGAACGACCTGCTGACGATGTTCATCGCGCTGGAAGTGCTTTCGCTGCCGCTGTACCTGATGTGCGGCCTGGCCCGGCGCCAGCGGCTGCTGTCGCAGGAATCGGCGGTCAAGTACTTCCTGCTCGGCGCGTTCTCCTCGGCGTTCTTCCTCTATGGACTGGCGCTGCTGTACGGCTACGCGAACTCCGTGAAGCTGGGCGACATCGCGGCCGCGGCGGCGGGCTCGGACCGGTCGGACACGCTGCTGTTCGCGGGCCTCGGCCTGCTCGTGGTGGGCTTGCTGTTCAAGGGTTCGGTCGGCCCGTTCCACACGTGGACCCCGGACGTCTACCAGGGCGCGCCGACACCGGTGACGGCGTTCATGGCGGCGTGCACGAAGGTCGCGGCGTTCGGCGGGATCCTGCGGGTCCTGTCGGTGGCGTTCGGCTCGACCAGCTGGGAATGGCGTGGAGTCCTCTGGGGCGTCGCGATCATCTCGATGGTGATCGGTGCGGTGCTGGGTCTGACCCAGACGGACGTCAAGCGCATGATCGCGTACTCGTCGATCGCCCACGCGGGCTTCTTGCTGGTCGGCGCGATCGCGATCACGAAGGACGGGCTCTCGAGCACGCTGTTCTACCTGCTGGCGTACGGCTTCACGACGCTGGCGGCGTTCGGCGTGATCAGCCTGGTCCGCGATTCCTCGGGCGAGGCAACGCACCTCTCGGCGTGGGCCGGGCTGGCGAAGCGTTCGCCGTTGGTGGCCGGGGTCTTCACGTTCTTGCTGCTGGCGTTGGCGGGGATCCCGTTGACGTCCGGGTTCGTCGGCAAGTTCGTGGTGTTCTCGGCAGCGCTGTCGGACGGCATGGCCCCGCTGGTGGTGGTGGCCCTGGTGTTCAGCGCGGTGGCGGCGTTCTTCTACCTGCGTGTGATCGTCCTGATGTACTTCTCCGAGCCGGCGGCCGACGGCCCGTCGGTCTCGGTGCCGGGCTTCGGCACAGGAACGGCGATCTTCCTCGGCACGGCGGTGACGCTGATCCTCGGCCTGGTCCCGGCCTTCGCCCTGAGCTGGGCCGGCGCGGGCGGGTTCGCTTCCTGAGTTCGGTTTTCCGGCCGCCACTCTCCTTATCGGGGGGTGGCGGCTTTCGTTTTGTGGCTCAGTTGCCGCGGTTCGCCGGGGAAGACGCTGATGTAGCCATCGGCGAGCGCGACCCCGACGCGTCCCTCGGTCAGATCCAGGTAGTTGACCGTCGTGGTCCCGGCGTAGAGCTGCCCGAGGCCGAAGTGGGGCTGCCGGAAGAGGGCGTCGAGCTCCTGCGCTTCCCGGCTCCGCGCGGGGGCGTCGTCGAAGATGTCGCTTTCCTCGTGCGGTTCGAAGTCTTTCTGGGGGAGCGAGAAAGGCTTGATCGGCGCGGGCTCGTACGGCGGCAGGTTCGCGACGAGGGCGTCGGCAGGGTGGGTGTCGGGGGAGATTTCGGCGAGTTCGACGGTCTCGCCCCGGCAGACAACGCTGACAGCGGTCCGGTTCTGCGCGGCGACGAGGATGCCGATTTGGCTGGCGGTGTCCCGGGCGTAGGCGAAGAACTCGGTTTTCGGGCGGTCGATGAGGTGCAGCACGTCTTCGAATTCGGGCGTGAAGCCGTCGCCTTGGGTGAAGCCGTAATGGCTGAGTTCCTCGAAGGCTTCGCGGTTCGTGGTCTTCGTCGCCGACGGCGGGATATACCTGAGTCCTTGGGCGAAAACCGGGTGCGGATCGCCGCAGCCGGCGTTGCGCAGGGCGGTGAGCAGCGTGTTCAGGGTGAATTCGGCTTTGAGCATGTCTCTAGTTCTTGGGCCGGTTCTCGCCGATCACGGGCGGCATCGGCTTTTCGGTGAACCCGCCGAAGGTTTCGTCGGGATCGGGGTTGCGGAGGTAGGGAGCGGTTTTCTTTTCTTTGTCTTCTTCTTTGCCCCCGCGTCCCCCGCCGGGCGCGCCCATGGGCATGCCATTGGCCCCCCGAGCGCCGGCGGCACCCCGGGCGGCTGTTCCGCCGGGAAGCCGTTCCTCGGGCATACGGGCGCCGGTGTTCGCTCCGGGGGTTCGCATGCCTGTCCCTGGCGTTGATCCTGGGCCTGGGCCTGGGCGGTACCCGGTGCCGGTGCCGGTGCCGGTGTTCGTTCCGCTTCCGTAGCCGCCGGGCCCGAAGCCGCCACTCGTGTAGCCGCCGGTGCCAGGGCCGAACGGGGCGTAGGTGTTGTTCCCGCCAAGGTTGCCGCCGGACTGCCCGGTAGGCCCGAACTGATACCCACCTTGAGCGGCGGGCGGCGTGACGTAGCTGTTGGCGTGGGTGTTGTCCCGGTCATTGGTGCCGGGCTGGTGAACTTGGTTCTGGCTTTGAACCTGGTTCTGGGTTTGGTTCTGGTTCTGTTCCGTGAATTGATTCTGAACCTGGCTCTGTCCGGGTTGGACGGTCTGCCGGTTCTGTTGAGCGGGAACTTGCGGCTGCCGCGGGTTGCGCGCCCATTCACCGGTATCGCTGGGGCCGGCCTTGCGATCCGCATCATCCCGGGGACCGGTCATACCGATGGGCGCCCCGGAGTCGGCGAGTTGCGCGTACTGGGCGGGCATCTGCTTGCCATTGGTGCCGCTGGCGGAGTGATAGGCACTGAAGGCGTCGATGTTGGCCTGACTATCGGCCTGCCAGCCGGCGACCTTGGTGTTGTAGGACCCGAAACCGTCCCCATCGAGGGCACGAAGAAGATCCGCCGAGGTAAGTTCCGGTGGCTGGGGCGCAACGGGTTTGACGGAGTTCTTGGCGGTCCCAAAGGCATCCATCTGAGCACCAACAGCAGTCTGCGCAGTCTTGAGATGAACAGCATCATCAGCGGCGGCTTGAACGAGAGGAAGGGTGGCATCAGCGGCGGACTGACCGGCGCTGCCTTGCCATCCGGACATGGTCTTGGCTCGGAGGGAACTGATCCGCTGAGCCCGCTCAACCATCCGGCTGGTCAACTGACTGGCACTGACCTGTGCATCGGACAACGAGCCAAGGCCTTCGCCGCCTGTGATCTGCTCGTAAATTTGTGCCGCCGTCAACGGCCCTTCGGTAACCATCAGTTCGCTCCGCGGAGATTGCTGAGTACCTGTGAAGCAATGTCATGGGCCGCATCACAGGGATCTTTTCTACCGATATTGTCTTCAGATTGTGCGACATGGATGTCAACGGCTTGAGTGTCGCTCACTCCTAGCGCGACAGCGCAGCGGCCGCGAGTTGTTCGTTCATCGCTCACGCCATACGCCACGATAGGGAAACCATCGATAGTAGCCAGGGGCTGGAAGAACTGGTACTGCTTGCCCTGGGCTGCATAAACACTGGTCAGGCCGAGTTTGTCCGCAGCTGTGAATATTACCGCCACGCCGGCTTGGGAGACATCTGATGAGTCCCAGGCACAACTAGGGCCTGCTGGTGCTTGCGGGTCAGACTTTCCCGATACTGCGGAACCCAGCAGTTCCGTGATTTGAGTGGCGTTGAGTGCATCGCAAGGGGCTCGTTTGAACCGGGTGACATCGACCGGATGTTGAACCTTCGGGACTCCTGGACCTGGCACGGCGGTTCCATCCTCGGGCGAGCCGTTCGTGCTCGTTGTACCGCTCGAAGGTGACGGCCGACCCGGATTGGTAGTCGAGCACGCCGTGGTGGCCAGCACCAATGCGCTGAGCGTTAGAAGAGCGGTGCGGCGCATCAGAGACTGCCCCCGGTCTGCTTGATTACGGCGGTCTGGTCGTCCTCGGCTCGTGCATAACGTCCCAAGGCAGCCTTAAATTTAGCGGCCATGCCCCGGCAGTACTCCTCACGCTGGCTCAGCGTTTGTAGGAGGGCGTTCCCCGACTCTTGAATTCTTTCGGCATTGTCGCCGCTCGCGTACTCGGTGCCGGGTCCCCGAGTGCGGGCGAGGACGATCGCGGTCTCCTGGTCGAGCTTGAACTCGTTCGCCAGGTCGTTCCACTCGTGCATCAACTCACGAAGCGTCGCTTCGTCGTACTGGAAGCCCCCACTGCTCCCACCGCTCCCCGGCTCGCCCCCATAAGACCCCGCCCGCGGCGTGATCGGGCGCAGCGGCGCCCGTCGTGTGCCGTGTGGGTCGTAAATCGGCCCCTCAGGCATTGTGCAACCCCGTCGTCATCAGCTCTCCCCTAGCTTGCAGTGTGCTCCGCCCCGGGCACCCTGCGTATCCGACGGCCAGCAGACTACCAGGGTTCCCACACCCCAAAAGCCGGGAAAGAACGAGGGCCGCGGCCCCCTCGGCCGCGGCCCTCGGTTCACCTACGGGGTCGGTGAGCAGGACGTGTGGCCCAGCACCACCGATCCGCTGATTCCCGACGCCGGGAGGAAATTGATCTTCAGCATCGTCAAGCCGATGCTGCCGTCGCCCGGGAGGTTCTGCGTGTTGAACACCGCGTTCGCCAGCACCGTTCCGTTGGACTTCTTGATCGGCGACGTGTAGCCGACCGGGACCGGGCTCGGCGGGTTCGGGATGCCCGCCATGCCGCCGTACGTCCAGTTCGCGTTCGTCTGCGTCTGGGTCGCCGTGCACTTCACCGAGAACGTCGACAGCTTGACGCGCGGGCCGCCCGCGCTCACCAGGGCCGACAGCTCGAAGTTCTTGCCCGTCGCCGTGGACGTCGTCGTGGTCGCGTCCGTGTTGGGGTCCGTCACCGTCGTCGTGCAGGACGACGTGCCGCCGCCGAAGGTGATGCCCGTCTTCGCCACCACCTGGGCCGTCGCGCTCGTCGGGCCGTCCACCGAACAGTGGCCCTGGTTCGGGACCTTGATCGTCGAGCCCGCCTTCGTGAACTCGGCCGAGCCGATGTTCGCCACGCCCGGTTGCGGTGCGGCCTGCGCGGGCGCCGCCACGGCCAGGCCGGCCAGCATCAGTGTCCCGGCGAGCGCGGCCCGCCTCGCGATGGTGTTGCGCATGTCGCGTCCTCCTTGACGACCGGGGAGAGCGACGCTCTTCCTCGAGCTGAATATCCGCCCGCCGGAGACGTCCGTTGCGCCCGAAACCGCTGATCACCCCTTCGTGGATCATGAACCACCCGTCGGATGATCCCTTCGGTATCCGGATACAACCCTGTATAACGCGCAGGCCGCGGGCCGTGTCCTCGTCCGGGGCAGGTTCGACCGGCCCGCCCAGGGCCACCCGCGAGACCAGTCCGAGCCGAGGGCCGGGGAACCGGTGGAGCGCGAGGTGCCGTTCAGGTGTCATGTTCGTCACCGTTTCCGCAGGACAGCGGGTAAACGACCGCGCGGGGTAGCCACTACGCTCAAGACATAACCCGACCGGTGCACGAGTAGAGCGGAGCCGACGTGTCTGTGCCATCCCCAGCCCCCGGGGCGGGATCCCTCCCCGCTGCGCCGGGTGGCGCCCTCGAGGACCTGCGCGCGTCGGTCGGCCTGCAGATCGCCGACGAGACCCTGCTGCGCGCGATCGCCGGCGGGCTGGCCGACGTCGAGAAGCTGCTTCGCGAGGTCGTCCGCAGCGATGTCCAGGCCGTCAACGACGCCGCGTTGCACCTGGTCGAGGCGGGGGGCAAACGCTTCCGTCCGCTCTTCACGCTGCTGTCCGCGCAGTTCGGCCCGAAGCAGGACGACCACGTCGTGATCGCCGCCGCCGCGGTCGAGCTGGTGCACCTCGCCACGCTCTACCACGACGACGTCATGGACGAGGCGGACATGCGGCGCGGCGCCGAGAGCGTCAACGCGCGCTGGGACAACACCATCGCCATCCTCACCGGCGACTTCCTGTTCGCCCACGCCTCGCGCCTGGTCGCCGACCTCGGCACGGACGCCGCGCGGATCATCGCCGAGACCTTCGGCGAGCTGGTCACCGGCCAGATGCGCGAGACCGTCGGTCCCGGCCCGGGTGACGACGCCGTCGCGCACTACCTCACCGTGATCGCGCAGAAGACCGGGTCGCTGATCGCCACGTCCGGCCGCTTCGGCGGCATGATGTCCGGCGCCGCCGAGGAGCACATCCAGGCGCTGCGCCGGTTCGGTGACATCATCGGCACCGCGTTCCAGATCTCCGACGACATCATCGACATCGCCTCGCCGTCCGACGAGCTCGGCAAGGCCCAGGGCACCGACCTGCGCGAAGGCGTCCGGACGCTGCCCATGCTGTACGCGCTGGCCGACCCGGGCACGGACCCACGGCTCATCGAGCTGCTGTCCGGCCCGATCGCCGACGACACCGTCGTCCAGGAGGCCTTGGAGCTGCTGCGGGCGAGTAGCGGACTCGATCGAGCACGCGTCACCCTTTCCGACTACGCTCAGCGCGCGCGAGCCGAGCTCGCCGCGTTGCCCGCGTCACCCGCCCGGGACGCGTGCGAGTCGGTCGCCGACTACCTGGTCGCGCGCACGCACTAAACAGGGGCAGGAAAAAGAGATGTCCATTTTCGGACAGGTATGGCTGTGGAGTCTCGCGGCGTTCTTCGTCGGGGTGCTGCTCACCTGGCTGGTGCTGGTGCTGCCGCTCCGCAAGAGCGTCCGCAAGCTGGAGAGTTCGCTGGCGCAGGCCCACGCCGACGCCGCGCGCACCCCCGCGAACGCCGCCGGGCTGGCCGCGCCGGGCACCGAGGTCTTCGCCCGGCCGGAGCCGCGGCCCGAGCCGCGCCCCCAGTCGCGCCCGGAACCGGAGCCCGCCCGGCAGGAGACCTCCTACCCGGGCACGCTCGTCGCCCCGGCGCCGTACAACCGCGACGAGGTCCACGACGACATCGACGAGGACTTCGCGGAGCTGGACTCCCAGGTGCCGCCGGGGACGCACCCGGATCCCGACGACTCCTTCCGGCCGGCGCCGGAGCCCGACGACGCTTCGTACCGGGCTTCGGAGACGCAGTTCCTGACCCCGGTCGCCGAGCCGGAGGACGAAGACCCGTACCGCGCCGCCGCGACCGAGTACCTGGCGCCGGAGGACGAGCCAGAGCCCGCCACGCCGGCGTTGTCCCGGCTCGAGCGGCAGCTCGACCCGGAACCCGCCGCCGGTTCGCTGTTCCGGCCGCCGGGGGAGGACGCGCCGGCGCCGGACTGGTTCGACCACGAGCAGCCGAGCGAGCGGTCGGCGTTCGAGGAGCCGATGGAGCGCACGCGCTACCTGGCGGTCGGCGGCGAGCAGGTCGAAGAGGCCGAAGTGGACGAGCCGGAGGACGTGCCGCAGTACGCGTTCGCCGGCGACGACACCGGGGCCAACGGCGAGCTGGACGTGCCGCCCGAGACCCCGGCCGAGGCGACGCAGGTGCTGCCGAAGCGGCAGCCGCGGGAGGCGTTGCGCGGCGGATTCGAGGCGCCGCAACCGATCCAGCCGTCGATGCGCACCGTCGAGCGGCGCGAGACCGACCATTCCGGCGCGCACAGCGGCTCGCTGTTCGAGCCGTCGGTGCAGCCGAACCAGGCCGCGCAGGCGGCACCGGAGCCGCCTCCCGCGCGTGAGGCGGCCGGCGACGCTGTTCCACCCGGCCCGTTCGGCCCCGGCTCGGCGATGCCGCGGCCCGGTGGCGGGCGGCCCGGGGACGGGTTCGAAGTGAAGGCCAGCGTGACGGCGTTGCGGTACTGCACCGACGAATCGGCGCAGTTCCCGAAGATGGTGGCCGAGGTGTGGTTCCGGACCGCCGAGGACGCCGAGCGGGTCGGGTTCCGGCCGCTCAGCTGACTTTTCATGAAGGGCACCTTTCATGGCCTTAAGAGCCATAAAGGTGCCCTTCATGGCGTTCAGGCCGCTTGGAACAAGACCATGGCCGCACCGCCGGGGTCGGTGACCACCACCAGGGAGCCGACCGGCAGATCGGTGCGCTCGCGCACGATCTTTCCGCCCAGCTCCACCGCTTTCGCCGCCGCGGTGTCCACATCGGACACCGGCGCGTAGGGCAGCCACTGCGGCGCGCGGTCGTCGTCGGGAGCCAGCTCCGTCAGGCCGCCCCAGGGCTTGCCGTCGGCGGTCAGCAGCGGGCCGGAGGTCTGCCAGCCCAGCAGCTCGCCGAAGAACCGCCTGCTGCCGTCCACATCGGACGTCCGGACGTCGAAGAACACGAAAGGTCGCATCACCCAAACCTTAGGACACGTGTCCCAATCTTGGCAACCCCGAAATGCCCTGAAGGCCACCAACAGAGCATCCAGTGCCCTGATGGTGGCCTTCAGAGGCGTTCGGTCAGGCGACCGTCCAGGTGTCCTTGCCGCGCAGCAGCCCCTGCAGGTCGGGGGTGCGGGCCGCGCGGGCCTGCTCGACCTGGGCGCGGGCGCCGTCGTCGTACGTCGGGCGCTCGACCTGGCGGAGGATGCCCGTCGGGACGTGGTTGAGGCTCTGGTCGCCCAGGCGCGACAGTGCGAACGCGTACGACGTGTCGTGGATCGACGGGTCGTGCACCACGACGTTGTCCTCGCCGATGTCCGCGACCTTCGCGACGTCGAGGCCGCCCCAGTCGCCGCGCTTGACGCCGAACTCCTGGTTCGGGCCGAACCGGATCGGCTCGCCGGCGCGCAGCGGGATCAGGCGGGTGGCGGCTTCGTCGGCGTCCTTGAGGACGTCGAACGCGCCGTCGTTGAAGATCGGGCAGTTCTGGTAGATCTCCACCAGCGCCGACCCGCGGTGCTCCGCCGCGGCCTGCAGGACCTCGGTGAGGCCCTTGCGGTCGGAGTCCATCGCGCGCCCGACGAACGACGCCTCCGCGCCGATCGCCAGCGAAAGCGGGTTGAACGGCGTGTCCACCGACCCCATCGGCGTCGACTTGGTGACCATGCCCTGGCCCGACGTCGGGGAGTACTGGCCCTTGGTCAGGCCGTAGATCCGGTTGTTGAACAACAGGATCTTGATGTTCACGTTGCGGCGCAGCGCGTGGATCAGGTGGTTGCCGCCGATGGACAGCGCGTCGCCGTCACCGGTGACGACCCACACCGACAGGTCCGGGCGTGTGGTGGCCAGGCCGGTCGCGATCGACGGCGCGCGGCCGTGGATCGAGTGCATGCCGTAGGTGTTGAGGTAGTACGGGAAGCGCGACGAGCAGCCGATGCCCGAGATGAACACGATGTTCTCGCGCTTGAGGCCGAGCGTGGGCAAGAACGACTGCACCGCGTTCAGCACGACGTAGTCGCCGCAGCCGGGACACCAGCGGACCTCCTGGTCCGACTTGTAGTCCTTGGCCTTCTGCGGCTCTTCGGTGGTGGGCACAAGGTCCAGGCCACCGATGGCCGGGAGCCCGATGTCGATTGCGGTCATTGTTTCGCCGCCTCCGTAGTAACGCCGGTGATGATCTCCGAGAACAGGTTCTGCAGCTCTTCCGCCTTGAACGCCATCCCGGCGACCTTGGTGTGCGAGTGGACGTCCACCAGGTACTTGGCGCGCAGCAGCAGGGACAGCTGGCCGAGGTTCATCTCCGGGACCACGACGCGGTCGTAGCTGCGGAGGATGTCGCCGAGGTTGGCCGGCAGCGGGTTGAGGTGGCGCAGGTGGGCCTGCGCGATCGGCATCCCGAGCTTGCGCACCCGCCGGCAGGCCGCGCCGATCGGGCCGAACGACGAACCCCAGCCCAGCGCCAGGACGCGCGCCTTGCCGCCGGAGGGATCGTCGACGGCCAGGTCGGGGACGTCGATGCCGTCGATCTTCGCCTGCCGCAGCCGGACCATCTTGTCGTGGTTGTCCGGGTCGTAGGAGATGTGGCCGGTCTTGTCGGCCTTCTCCAGCCCGCCGATGCGGTGCTGCAGCCCCGGCGTGCCCGGGACGGCCCAGGCGCGGGCCAGCGTCTCGGGGTCGCGCACGTACGGCCAGAACTCGCCGGAGTCGTTGTCGGCGTTCGGCTCGGACGCGAACTCGACGCGCAGGTCGGGCAGCGTCTCGACGTCCGGGATCAGCCACGGCTCGGAGCCGTTGGCGATCGCGCCGTCGGAGAGCAGCAGCACGGGGGTGCGGTACTTCAGCGCGATCCGGGTGGCCTCGACGGCCGCGTCGAAGCAGTCGGCGGGGGACAGCGGCGCGACGATCGGGACCGGCGACTCGCCGTTGCGGCCGAACATCGCCTGCAGCAGGTCGGCCTGCTCGGTCTTGGTCGGCAGGCCGGTGGACGGGCCACCGCGCTGGACGTCGATGACGACCAGCGGCAGCTCCACCATCACGCCGAGGCCGACGGCTTCGGACTTCAGTGCGACACCCGGGCCGGACGTCGACGTGACGCCGAGCGCGCCGCCGTAGGACGCGCCGAGAGCGGCGCCGATGCCGGCGATCTCGTCCTCGGCCTGGAAGGTGATGATGCCGAAGTTCTTGTGCTTGGACAGCTCGTGGAGGATGTCCGACGCCGGCGTGATCGGGTAGGTCCCGAGCAGGATCTGCAGGCCGGAGCGCTGCCCGGCGGCCACGATCCCGTAGGCGAGCGCGGTGTTGCCGGTGATCTGCCGGTAGGTGCCCTGGGCCAGCTTGGCCGGCGCGACCTGGAACGTCGTCGCGAACGACTCGGTGGTCTCGCCGTAGTTCCAGCCGGCGCGGAAGGCGAGGATGTTGGCCTCGGCGATGTCCGGCTTCTTGGCGAACTTCTCGCGCAGGAACTGCTCGGTGCCGTCAGTGGGCCGGTGGTACATCCACGACAGCAGGCCGAGGGCGAACATGTTCTTGCAGCGCTCGGCGTCCTTCTTGCCGAGGCCGGTGTCGGCGAGCGCGCCCTGGGTCAGGGTCGACATGGCGACCCGGTGGACCTGGTAGGGGCTGAGCGTGTCGTCGTCGAGCGGGTCGGTCGCGTAGCCGACCTTGGTCAGGTTGCGCTTGATGAAGTCGTCGGTGTTGAGGATGATCGTCCCGCCGCGCGGGACGTCGCCGAGGTTCGCCTTGAGCGCGGCCGGGTTCATCGCCACCAGCACGTCGGGGCGGTCGCCGGGGGTGAGGATGTCGTAGTCGGCGAAGTGCACCTGGAACGAGGAGACGCCGGGGATCGTGCCCTGCGGGGCCCGGATCTCGGCGGGGAAGTTCGGCATCGTCGACAGGTCGTTGCCGAACGCGGCGGCCTCGGACGTGAAGCGGTCGCCGGTCAGCTGCATGCCGTCACCCGAGTCGCCCGCGAACCGGATGACGACCCGGTCCAGCTTGCTGATCTCGGTGGGCCTGGTTGCGGCGAGCGAGCCGTGACCAGCGCCGTTGCCGTTCGCACTCGTGCTCATGGGTCAGGGATTCCCTCTCTCCCGACGTCGTGGCCATCGGTCACCTGCCCGGTGTCGTGACACGCGGGTCACCAGGCTCTACCACGAGGTTAGCTCGCGCCCGACCACGATGTTCCTAGACTCCCGCCGTCCGGAACGACCTCATTGCTGCGCTAACGCGTCTTCTGTGCTGGTCCGACAAATATGTGTGACCGATGGTAACAGGTAACCCCTGTCCTCGCTGTGACTCGGGTCTCGCCTAGGGGTGTCCACTTCCTGGGATCAGGAATGGGACCGGATCCGTGCCCGCATGGCCTCGAGCCGCTCGGCGAATTCGGGTGAGGCCAGCGACGCGAGCTGCGGCTCGATCTCGACGTCGACGGCATCGGCGTGCGTGGCCAGGGAGGCGGTCGTCCGCAGGCTGCGCTTGGTGGCCAGGAGCGCCTCACGCGGCGCGGCGACTGCGGGTGCGGCGAACTCCCTCGCGGCGGCGACGAGGTCGCCTTCGACGACCCGCAGCGCCAGCCCGGCGCGCACGGCCGCTTCGGCGTCGAGCGGCTGCCCGAACAACGTCAGCGCCGCGGCCTGCTGGGGACCGGCCAGCCGCTGCGTCATCCACGTCATGCCGCCGCCGGGGTGCAGCCCGAGCTCGAGGAACCGGGCGACGAACTTCGCGCGCGGCCCGGCCAGCCGGACGTCGGCGGCGAGCGCCAGGTTCAGCCCCGCGCCGACGGCGGCGCCCCCGACCGCGGCGATGGTCGGCAGCGTGCAGCGCGCGACGGCGAGGAAGCCCTCGTAGATGGCGCGTAGGCCGGCCTCGTCGGCGCTGCCCAGCGCGGAGAGGTCGGCGCCGGCGCAGAACGCGGGCGGCGTGCCGGTGACGACGACGGCGTGGACCTCTTCGTCCCGTTCCGCGGCTTCGACGGCGGCCACGAGCTGGGCGGAGAGGTCGAGGGTGAGCGCGTTGCGGCTGCCGGGCGCGTCGACGGTCAGCAGCGCGACGCCACCGGTGTGCTCGCTGACGATGCTGTCGGTCATCCGGTCAGGGTATGGGCACCCTCCGCCGGGCCGGCGCTCACTCCTCCGGCGTGGGCGGCCGCTCCAGCAGCCGCGAAAGCACCACCGTCGACACCGTCCGGTCCACGATCTCCAGCCCGCGCAGCCGCTCCAACGCCGTCTCGAGATGGTGGATGTCCGCCGCCCGCAGGTGGACGATCGCGTCCGCCGCGCCCGACACCGTGTACGCCGCCACGACCTCCGGCAGCGGCTCCAGGCGGGCCCGGATGCGAGCCGGGGTGATGTTGCCCTGGCACGTGACCTCGACGAACGCCTCCGTGCCCCAGCCGAGTGCCTCCGGGTCGACCACCGCCGTGAAGCCCCGGAGGATGCCCGTTTCGAGGAGCCGGTCGACCCGCCGCTTCACCGCCGGGGCGGACAAGCCGACCACTTTGCCGATCTCCGCGTAGCTGGAGCGCGCGTTCGCCACGAGGCACGAAACGATTCGCTGGTCGATGGTGTTCACACGCAACACTTAGCACAGATACGCGCAGCGAACAGCGATTGATTGCGATATTGGGGGCGTCTTACCCTGCAATCATGCAGGGAACATCGCCGATGCGCGTACCGACCACCCGTCGATACCTGATGTGCCCCCCGCGTCACTTCGCGGTGGACTACGTGATCAACCCCTGGATGGACCCGACCCAGCCGGTCAGCGCCGCCGTCGCCGTCGCGCAGTGGACCGAGCTGCGCGACACCTACCGCCGTCTCGGCCACACCGTCGAGGAGATCGACCCCCAGCCAGGCCTGCCCGACATGGTCTTCGCCGCGAACTCCGGCACGGTCGTCGACGGCCGCGTCCTCGGCTCGCGGTTCCGCGCGCCGCAGCGCGCCGCCGAGGCCGAGCACTTCCGCCGCTGGTTCGTCGAGCACGGCTACCGCGACATCACCATGCCCGAGAAGATCAACGAGGCCGAAGGCGACTTCGCCTGGACCGGCACCCTGCTGCTGGCCGGCACCGGCTTCCGCACCGACCCGGCCGCCCACGCCGAGGCGCAGGAGGTCCTCGGCGTCCCGGTCGTCTCGTTGCACCTGGTCGACCCGCTCTACTACCACCTCGACACGGCGTTGTTCGTGCTCGCCGAGTCGACCGACACGACGCGCGCGCAGATCGTCTACTACCCGGAGGCGTTCTCGGCCGGCTCGCGCCGCGTGCTGGAGCGGCTCTTCCCGGACGCCGTGCTCGCGACGAAGGAAGACGCCGAGTGCTTCGGCCTCAACGGCGTGTCCGACGGCCGCAACGTCGTCCTGCCCCTCGAGGCCACCCGATTGGGTGAACTGCTCGCCGATCGGGGGTACGAGCCGGTCTACGTCGACATCTCTGAGCTGCGGAAAGCCGGCGGCGGCCCGAAGTGCTGCACGCTGGAAATCCGGAAGGGCTGATTTTCCGGAAAACCTGTAACTCACCCGTTTGCCATGGCGATTAATCGAAGTAACAAATCGACTACTCGCGGTGGCAGGCGGTGAGAACGGTGACGGTGAACCTTGCCTTGCACGGGATCGGGCGGCCGGCTCGTCAGCTCGACCCCGGCGAGGACGAGCGCTGGGTGACGGTCGAGCAGTTCGAGCAGGTGCTGGAAGTCGTCGCCGAGCGCGACGACGTCCACCTGACCTTCGACGACGGCAACGAGTCCGACGTCGAGATCGCCCTGCCGCGGCTGGTCGACCGCGGGATGACGGCGGAGTTCTTCCCGCTCGCCGGCCGCCTCGGCCAGCGCGGCTACGTCGATCGCGCCGGCCTGCGCGATCTCGTGCGGGCGGGGATGGAGGTCGGCTCGCACGGCTGGGAGCCGCGCGACTGGCGCCGCCTCGACGACCGGCACGCCCGCCGTGAGCTGGCGGACGCGCCGAAGCTCCTCGGCGACCTGTGCGGCCGCCCGGTGCGGCGGTTCTCGCTGCCGTTCGGCGCGTACGACCGGCGGGTGCTGTCCCGGCTGCGGCAGGCGGGCGCGACGCGGGTGTACACGAGCGACGGCGGCGCGGCGAGCCACGACGGGTGGCTGCAGGCGCGGACCGAGCTCAGCCACGATCTCGACGACGACTGGCTGGACGACCTGCTCGTCGCCGGGCACGGGCGGGCCGGGAACTGGGTGAGCCGCGTGTTCCGGCGCGCTGTCCGTTAAGCCTGGTTCCGCCGAACCGGCCGGTCCCGGCCAACGGCACACCGCCCGAACCCGTCTCACGCCGCCGACTGCGGTGAGCAGCCTTTTCGTCAACTTCGCCTGCATGATGGGAAATTCCCGCACCGTCACCTCTTGTACCAGCCCTCGCGCGGGTGCATCCTGGTCGCCTCGCCGCCGAAAGGAAAGTTTCCTAACTAAAGGGAGCACCAGGAATGCGGAAACTGATCCTGCTCGCGACCATGGCGCTCGCCGCGGCCGTGATGCCCTCGGCCCTCGCGTCGGCGGCGCAAGCCCCGGCCGCGCGGCCCGCCACCACCGCGGCCGCCCCGACCGCGGCCCAGCTGCTGGCCAAGACGACCAGCTGCAAGCAGATCTCCAACGGCAAGTACAAGACCGACGAAGACGTCTCCAGCAAGACGGTCGCCGTCTGCGACGCCAACGGCGCCGTGTTCTGGAAAGCCGACATGGACATCGACTGCGACGGCCAGCGCTCTACGCAGTGCAACGAAGACACCGACTGCTGCTACCAGGACGACACGGCGTTCCACCAGTCCGACGGCAAGCCGCTCAACGCGGCGAAGCTGCCCTACATCGTCGTGCCGAGCTCGAGCAGCATCTGGAAGTACTCCTCGTCGCAGCTGAAGGGCGGCGGTTCCTGCGCCGTGATCTACAACGGCAAGGTCGAGTACGCGGTCATCGGCGACACCGGGCCGACGCAGATCATCGGTGAAGCCTCCTACGCCACGGCGAAGGACCTCGGCATCAACCCCGACCCGTCCAACGGCGGCACCGACTCCGGCGTGACGTACATCTGCTTCAAGAACTCGACGGTCTCGCCGATCGAGAACCACTCGGCCGCGACGAGCAAGGGCCAAAGCCTCGCCACCACCTTCGTGAACAACAACTGACGCACGCACGAGCCGGGGCCGATCCGTTCAAGACGGGATCGGCCCCGGCTGCTGTGCTGGGGGCATGAGCAAGGAACTGCGGAAACTCGCCAACATCGGACCCGCGATGGTCCGCGACCTCGCGCGGCTGGGCATCACCGAGCCCGCGCAGCTGGCCGGCCGCGACGCCGTCGAACTGTACGAGCGGCTGTGCGAACTCGACGGCCACCGGCACGACCCCTGCGTGCTCGACACCTTCATGTCGGCGGTCGACCAGGCCGACGGCGCGCCGCCGCGGCCGTGGTGGACCTACACCCCGGAACGGAAACGCCTCCTCGCGAGCCGCTGACCGGAACCGCGCCGACCGCGTTGCCGACAAACCTGCAAGATGCATTTCCGGGACGAATCGAGACGTGATTCTCACCGGAAAACCGTTGCGCCTAACGGCCGTCTCACGCATTACCCCGTTCGCCGTCCCGCCGGTAACGATCCAGGGGAGCGCGGCGACCAACGAGAGGGTTGCGCGGAATAGCGGAGGTTTTGGCGTGAAGATCAGTGTCTTCGGGCTCGGTTACGTCGGTTGTGTCTCCGCCGCGTGCCTGGCGGGGCAGGGGCACCGGGTGGTCGGCGTGGACGTCAACCCGGTCAAGATCGACCTCATCACCCAGGGCAAGGCCCCGGTGGTCGAGGAGCGGATCGGCGAGCTGACCGCCGAAGTCGTCGCGAGCGGCGCGCTGAGAGCCACGACCGACGTCGCGCAAGCCGTCGCCGACAGCGAGATCTCGCTGGTCTGCGTCGGCACGCCGTCGGCGCCGAACGGCAGTCTTTCGACCGTCTTCCTCGAGCGCGTCGCCGAGGAGATCGGCGAGGCGATCGCGAAGAAGAGCGAGCGCCACACCGTCGTCTTCCGCAGCACGATGCTGCCGGGCACCTGCCTGGACCTGCTGATCCCGATCCTGGAGAAGTCCTCGGGCCGCACCGCCGGTGTCGACTTCGGCGTCGCGGTGAACCCCGAGTTCCTGCGCGAGGGCACCAGCGTCCGCGACTTCTTCGATCCGCCGAAGACCGTGATCGGCGAGATCGACGCGGCGAGCGGCGACGCCGTCGCGGCGCTTTACGAAGGCTTGCCGGGCCCCGTCTTCCGCGTGCCGATCCCCGTGGCGGAGATGACGAAGTACGCCGACAACTCCTTCCACGGCCTGAAGATCGGGTTCGCCAACGAGCTCGGCTCGATCTGCCGGGCGCTCGGCCTGGACTCGCACCAGGTGATCGACGTCTTCCTCGCCGACACCAAGCTCAACATCAGCCCGGCCTACCTCAAGCCCGGCTTCGCGTTCGGTGGCTCGTGCCTGCCGAAGGACCTGCGCGGGCTGGTTTACGCCGCGCACCGCAACGACGTCAGCGTGCCGATCCTGTCGCACGTGCTCGCGTCCAACGCCGACCACCTGCAGCGCGCGTTCGACCTGGTCGCGCGCACCGGCAAGCGCAAGGTCGGGCTGTTCGGGCTGTCGTTCAAGCCGGGCACCGACGACCTGCGCGAGTCCCCGCTCGTCGAGCTGGCGGAGAAGCTGCTCGGCAAGGGCTTCGACCTCAAGATCTACGACGCCAACGTCAGCCTCTCGCGGCTGATGGGCGCCAACCGCGAGTACATCGAGGGCCGGCTGCCGCACCTCGGCCAGCTCCTCGCCGGGTCCGTCGAAGAAGTCATGGACCACGCCGACGTCCTGCTCGTCGGCACCAAGGACCCGGACGTGCTGGCGGCCCTGCCGCACGGCGGCGACCGGGCGATCATCGACCTCGTCCGCCTGCCCGACGCCGCCGAGCGTCGCCTTGAAGAGGGATACGCCGGCCTTGCCTGGTAAAGCGCTCATCCTCGTCGAAAACCTCTCCGTTCCCTTCGACCGGCGGGTCTGGCAGGAGTCCACGACCCTGCGCGACGCCGGGTGGGAAGTCCACGTGATCTGCCCGCAGGGCACCAAGCGCGACACCGAGGCCGAGGCCGTCGTCGACGGCGTCCACATCCACCGGTACCCGCTGAAGGCGGCGACCGGCGGGCCCGCCGGCTACCTGCAGGAGTACGGCAGTGCGCTGTGGCACACGCTGCGGCTGGCGCGCAAGGTCGGGCCGGTCGACGTCGTGCACGCCTGCAACCCGCCGGACCTGCTGTACCTGGTCGCGAAGGTGCTGAAGCGACAGGGCGCGCGGTTCATCTTCGACCAGCACGACCTCTGTCCCGAGCTGTACCTTTCGCGGTTCGACCGCGGGCAGGACCTGCTCTACCGCGGGGTGTGCGCGCTCGAACGCGCCACCTACCGCGCCGCCGACGTCGTGATCTCGACGAACGAGAGCTACAAGCAGGTCGCCCGCATCCGCGGCGGCAAGCGGCCCGAAGACGTCTACGTGGTGCGCAGCGCCCCGGTCGTCGAGCGGTTCCACGAGGTCCCGGCCGAGCCCGAGCTGAAGAAGGGCAAGCCGTACCTGCTGGCCTACCTCGGCGTCATGGGCCCGCAGGACGGCGTCGACTACGCCCTGCGCGCGCTCGCGAAGCTGCGGGACGAGATCGGGCGCACCGACTGGCACGCGGTGTTCGTCGGCTCCGGCGACGCCTTCGACGACATGGTCGCGCTCTCGGCGAAGCTCGGGCTGGCCAACCAGGTCGAGTTCACCGGCCGGATCCCCGACGAGGACCTGGTCCGCTACCTCTCCACCGCCGACGTCTGCCTGTCGCCGGACCCGCTGAACCCGCTGAACGACGTCTCCACGATGAACAAGGTCATGGAGTACATGGCGATGAGCAAGCCGATCGTCTCGTTCGAGCTGCGCGAGGCGCGCGTCTCGGCGGGCGACGCGGCGGTCTACGCCCCGGCGAACGACGAGTCGGCGTTCGCGAAGCTCGTCTCGCAGCTGCTCGACGACCCGGAGGAGCGGGTCCGGATGGGCAAGCTCGGGCAGGCCAGGGTCGCCGGCGCGCTCTCGTGGGAGAACTCGGCGAAGAACCTGCTCGCCGCGTATGAGCACGCCGTGAAGTCTTGATCGCCGTTAGGTCAAGAAGTCACCGGACCTGTAACCAAAGCTCCCGGTCCGACGACGGTTCGGGTAACCGGCCGATCATGTGAATCCGTTCGGCGTACCCGTCTCAGGAATGGAGATCCCGCCGTTGACTGACGACACGGTGCGCCTGGCCCTGATCGGGCAGGTCCTCCGCCGGCGCTGGCGGCTGCTGGTCGCCCTCGCCGTCCTGGGCGCGGCGGTCGGTGCCGGCGCGTCGGTGCTCTTCTCACCCGGCTACCAGACCTCCTCGAGCGTGCTGCTCCAGGGACCGCGTCAGGCGGACGAGCTGCTCACGCAGGCCGAGGTCGCGACCAGCTCGGTCGTCCTCGACCGCGCCGCCGCCGTGCTGCCGTGGCACCCGACCGGCACCGACCTGAAGAAGCAGGTCACCGCGTCCGTGGCGAACGGCAACGTCGTGACGGTCACCGTCTCGGCCGACACCGCCGAGCACGCCCAGCAGCTCGCCGACCAGGTCGCGCAGCAGTTCGTCAAGTACTCCGGCCAGCTGGCCAGCAACTCGGCGGACGCGTCGGTGCAGCTGGCCCAGGAGCAGCGCGAGTCGCTGCGCACCCAGGTCAAGCTGACCACGGAGAAGATCAGCGACATCGCCAAGACCGTCGGCGGCGACCTGACCGTGGAGAGCGTCCAGGTCCGCACGCAGCTCGAAGGCCTGCGGACGTCGCTGGAGCAGGCCATCAACGACCTCAACCAGGCCGACCTCGCGACCGGCGTCGGCAACACCGTGGTGCTGGGGCCGTCCGAGCGCCCGGCCGGGCCGGCCGCCCCGACGATGGTGCAGCTCGTCGCCGGGGGCGCGGTCCTCTTCTTCCTCATCGGCGTGTTCGGCCACCTGTTCGCCGCGCGCGCCGACCGGCGGCTGCGGGGCGAGCCGGAGATCGCCTCGGCGCTCGGCACGCCGATCCTCGCCGGCGTCGACGTCACGACGCCGCAGGGCGACCGCCTCCCGGCGACCGGCCTCTACGGCAAGCTGCGGCGGCTGCTCGGCGGCGACCGGCCGTGGGTGCTGCCGCCGGTCGCGACGTCGGCCGACGCGGTCAACCGCGACATCCGCTACCGCCGGGTGCTGGCCCGCCTGGCCACCGGCCCCGCCGACGTCCTGCTGCTCGTGGCCGAAGACGACCGAACCGGCAAGCTGGCCGCGGGGCAGCTCGCGGAGCTGGCCGACCGGCTGTCCGTGCCGCTGCGGATCTTCGAGTTCGCCGCCGGGCGGCCGACGGTGCCGGACGCCGGCCCCGGCTCCGGCGTCCTGGTGGTGCTCGGCGCCGGCTCCCGCACCGCGTGGGAGCTCGTCCGGCTCGCCGAAGCCTGCTCCGACGCGGGCCAGGAGATCGTCGGCGCGGTCCTCACCCATCCCGTCCGGCCGTCCGCGCCGGAAGCCGAACCCGTGGCGGAAGCCCCCGAGAAAGCCCTGGCAGGTTCGGCGTGACGACTACCCCCGAAACTCAGGCCGCACCGCTGGTCGACCTCCACCGGCTGTTCGTCGCGATCCGCCGCCGCAAACGCCTCTGGCTGGCCACGGGGCTGCTCGGGCTGATCGCCGGGGCGCTGGTGGCGATCGTGCTGCCGGCAGCGCCGACCGCGGTCACCAAGGTGATCGTGGTCCACCAGGACGACTCGCCGACCGACAGCGGCACGCTGATGCGCACCGACGTCGCCGTGCTGTCGACGACCCAGATCGCCGAAGGCGCGCTGAAGAAGCTCAACAGCACCGAGTCGCCCGAAGAGTTCATGAAGAACTACGCGGGTCTGCCCGTGACGAACAACGTCATGCAGATCACCGTCAAGGCGAAGAGCGACGAAGAGGCCGTGGCGCAGGCGAAGGCGCTGGCCGACACGTTCATCGCCGACCACGTCCAGCGCAGCCAGGCCGCCGCGGCCGCGCAGTCCAAGGCCATCCTCGACCAGCGGAAGAACGCCCAGGACGAGCTGACCAAGATCGACCAGCAGATCGCCGACGAGACCGGCAAGGGCCGCAACGCGAACGCCAGCACCCTCGAAGGCATGTATGGCCGCCGCGCCGCGCTCGCGTCGCAGATCTCCGACTTCGACTCCCGCGCCCAGCAGGCCGGCATCGGCAGCCCGCAGGTCGCCGCGGGCACCCAGATCGTCGACGCGCCCCGCGCGCTGCCGAAGGCGTTCCTCAAGACCACCGCCACCAACTCCGGCATCGGCTTCGCCCTCGGCCTGGTCCTGGGGCTCGCGATCGCCGCCATCGGCGCGGTGTCGCGCGACCGGCCGGTGCTGCGCCGCGAGATCTCCGCGCACCTCGGCGCGTCCGTGCTCGCCCAGCTGCCCTCGAAGCGGCGGGGCCCGGCGCGGCTGTGGCAGCGCTCGCGGGCGGTGTCCGAACGTCAGCGCGTCGCGACGACGCTGGTCCGCGCGATCAAGAAGGACAAGCCCGCGGTGTCGTTGCTGGAGCTCGGCGCGCCACAGGTGGCCGCCGCGCTGGCCCTCGACATCGCCACCGCGCTCGCTGCCGACGGCAAGGCGAGCGTCCTCGACGACCTGCCGGGCGAGGACGTCCGCAAGCTGGCCGGCGAGACGAACAGCGAGATCACCGTCGTCGGCGCCGGCGACCCGGACGCCGGGCCGGACGAGCGCAGGGTCGGCGTCGGCACGGTTTCGCCCGGCACGGCGTGGACGGACCTGGAGCACCTCGGCCGGGAGACCGTGCTGGTCGTCAAGGCCGGGCACGCGAACACGCTGTGGCTGCACACCGTGGCACGGCAGCTCGCCGACCAGCAGATCCCGATAGTCGGCGTGGTGCTGGTCGACCCGGACCCGCGCGACAAGTCCGACGGCACGCTGTGGGACGGCCTGCACACGGCGCTGCGCGGCCGCGCGAAGGCCCCCTCGGTGCACCGCGTCTCGGTCGTCGAGCACGAGGACCGCATCGACGAACTGGCCGCCCGCATCGCCGAGCGCGTCGCGGTCGCCGAGCCGCCGACGCGGCGGATCGCCCCGGTCCGGCCGGTTGTCCCGCCGCCACTGGCCAAGCCCCCCGCACCGCTGCCGGAGCCCGGCAAGGTGAGCGTCGGGGACCACCTGGACGCACCGACGAAGAAGTTCGCCCCGGTCAAGCCTCCGAAGCGGCCGACGCCGTTCAAGCGCGACCACGGCGAACCGGCGCACAAGGGCGAACTGAACGCCGAGCTCGAGCCAGAAAAGAGCGCTGTGACAACCGGGGCTCCGCCCCGAGCCGGGGGCTTCGCCACCCAGACCCCCGAAAAGAGTGCGGAGGTCTCCTGACCACCGCGCGCCGCCGACCGAAGGGGACCCACTCGAGATGTGCGGCATCGCAGGCACCTACCTCTGGCCGGACGGCGGGCCGCTCACCGACCGGCTGACCAAGACGCTGGCCCACCGCGGGCCGGACGGCTCCGGCCGCTACGACCACGCCGTCGGCGGGGGCTCGGTCCACCTGGGGCACCGGCGGCTGTCGATCATCGACCTGTCCGAGACCGGCGCCCAGCCGATGGTCCTCGACGGCCTCGCGCTGAGCTACAACGGCGAGCTGTACAACGCCCCGGAGCTGCGGGCCGAGCTTTCCGCGGCCGGCGTGCGCTTCCGCGGCACGTCCGACACCGAGGTGCTGCTGCAGGCGTGGCGGCGCTGGGGCACAAACTGCCTGCCGAAGCTGCGCGGCATGTTCGCCTTCGCGCTGTTCGAGGAAGGCACCGGCGAGCTGTTCCTGGTCCGCGACCAGCTGGGCATCAAGCCGCTGTTCTTCGTGCGGCGGGGCGGCGGGGTCGCCTTCGCGTCCGAGCTGAAGGCGCTGGCCGGTGAGCTGGGCGGGTCGCTGCAGGTCGACAACGCCGCGCTGATCGCGTCGCTGCTCTACTACTGGGTGCCGGACAGCCGCTGCGCCTACCAGGGCGCGGAGAAGCTGCAGCCGGGCACGTGGCTGCGCTGCCGCCCGGACGGCCAGGTCGACCGCGGCCGGTTCTGGTCGCTGCGGGAGGTCGCCGAGGAAGGCGCGGCCTTCGAGGGCGAGGTCGACCTGCACGAGGTGATCAGCGAGTCGACCGCCAAGCACCTGCTCTCCGACGTCCCGGTCGCGACGTTCCTTTCGGGCGGGCTCGACTCCAGCTACCTGACGGCGCTGGCCGCGCGGTCGCAGCCGGGGATCTCCGCCTACACCATCGGGTTCCGCGCCGAGGACGCCAAGTTCGAGGCCATGCCGGACGACCTCAAGTACGCCCGGATCGTGGCGCAGCAGTTCGGCGTCGACCTGCACGAAATCGAGATCGCGCCGCAGGTGCTCGACCTGCTGCCGAAGATGACCTACCACCTCGACGAGCCGATCGGCGACCCGGCGGCGATCAACTCGTTCATCATTTGTTCGGCCGCGCGTGACGCCGGCGTCAAGGTGATGCTGTCCGGGATGGGCGCCGACGAGCTGTTCGCCGGGTACCGCAAGCACCTCGCGAACCTGATCGCGCTGCGCTACCACAAGGTGCCGGGCGCGGTGCGCAAGCCGGTCGAGTCCATTGTGGACCGGTTGCCGGTGGCCTCGGCCAAGCGCGGGTACCGGTCGGTGCGGTTCGCCAAGCGGTTCCTGTCGTTCGCGGGCCTGCCCGAGGAGACGGCGTTCCGGCGCAGCTACACGATGTACGACCAGGCCGAGCTGCTCTCGCTGGTGAACCCGGACTTCGCGCCCGCGGTCGAGGACGTCCTGACCGAGCACGCGGACACGTACAACGACCAGGCGCTGGACGACTTCGTCAACCGCATGTGCCTGGCCGACTCGCGGATGTTCCTGCCGGGGCTGAACCTGACCTACACCGACCGTTCGACGATGGCCGCGTCCACCGAGGTGCGGACGCCGTTCGTCGACGTCGAGGTCGTGCGCGCCGCGTTCAAGATCCCGGGCGACAAGAAGATCGTCGGCCGCGCCGGCAAGGTCGCGCTGAAGAACGCGGCGCTGAACATCCTGCCGAGCGAGATCGTGCACCGGCCGAAGGGCCTGTTCAGCGCGCCGCTGCGGGCGTGGATGAGCCGCGACCTCGCGCCGCTGGTGCGGGAAGTCGTCAACGAAGGCGTGCTCGTTTCGTCCGGATTTCTGCAGCGGGAGG
The DNA here is from genome assembly GCF_040682155.1 of Amycolatopsis sp. NPDC051371. NCBI lineage: Bacteria > Bacillati > Actinomycetota > Actinomycetes > Pseudonocardiales > Pseudonocardiaceae > Amycolatopsis > Amycolatopsis sp. NPDC051371. The sequence continues at coordinate 54,311 of NZ_JBFBAG010000013.1, read as the reverse complement.
CGTTGCAGCGCATGGTCGCCGAGGACGCCGCCGGCCAGGAAGACCGCGGCAAGCACCTTTGGCACGTCTTGACTCTTGAGTATTGGTACCGGAACGCGATGTCTGGAGCGGGAGCGAAGTGAAGCAGGTAGTCCAGAACTACAAGAGCGGTGAGCTGGCGCTGCTGGAAGTGCCCGAGCCCGCCTGCAAGGCCGGCGGGGTGCTCGTCCGCACGGTGTACTCGCTGATCTCGACCGGCACCGAGATGATGAAGGTGTCCGAGGCCAGCCTGTCCCTGGTGGGCAAGGCGAAGGCCCGCCCGGACCAGGTCGCGAAGGTCATGCAGAGCGTCGCCACCAACGGACTCTCGGCGACCTACCGCAAGGTGACGTCCAAACTGGACTCCTACACCCCGCTCGGCTACTCGCTGTGCGGCATCGTCGAGCAGGTCGGCGACGGCATCACCGACGTCGCGGTCGGCGACCTGGTGGCCTGCGCCGGCAACGAGCACGCGCTGCACTCCGAGCTCAACTGGGTGCCCAAGAACCTCTACTCGCGCGTCCCGGCCGGCGTCGACCCGCGGCACGCGGCGTTCGGCACCGTCGGGTCGATCGCCATGCAGGGCGTCCGCCGCGGCGAGCCGCAGATCGGCGACGTCGCGCTGGTCATCGGGCTCGGCCTGATCGGCCAGCTCGTCGTGCAGCTGCTGACGTCGTCCGGGGTGCGCGTCGTCGGCGTCGACCCCGATCCCGAGCGCTGCAAGCTCGCCGAGAGCCTCGGCGCGCTGACCTGCGCGCACCCGGCGTCCGGCATCGTGGACAACGCCGTGGACGAGCTGACGCACGGCGCGGGCGTCGACCAGACTTATCTTGCGGCCGGCGGCAACACGAACGACCCGGTGGAGCTGGCCGCGAAGCTCTCGCGCGACCGCGGCCGCGTGATCGACATCGGCAAGTGCAAGCTCGACCTGCCGTGGAACGCCTACTACGAAAAGGAACTGGACGTCCGGTTCTCGCGGTCCTACGGCCCGGGCCGCTACGACCCGTCGTACGAGCTCGAAGGCCGCGACTACCCGATCGGCCAGGTCCGCTGGACCGAGCGCCGCAACCTCGAGTGCGTCCTCGACCTGATCGCGCGCGACCGCCTCGACGTCGAGCCGCTGATCACGCACGTCTCGGACTTCTCTTCCGCGGTCTCCACGTATCAGTCCTTGAACGACGGCTCTCTCAAGGCGGTGGCGGTGCTGTTCCGCTACCCGGACGCGGTCGCTCGGACGGAGCCCGTGGTCACGTCGGCGCGGGTCGCGGTGGCGTCGTCTTCGGGTGCCGCTGCGCTTCCCGTGGGCCAGCCCGTGCGCCTGGGCTTCATCGGGGCGGGCAACTACGCGTCGTCGATGCTGCTGCCGCACCTCGCCGAGCGCGACGACGTCCAGCTCAAGCACGTCGCGACGACGTCGGCGCTCTCCGGCGCCAACGCGCGGCGCAAGTTCGGCTTCGCCGACGCGTCCACCGACATCGACAACGTCCTCGGCGACTCGTCGATCGACGCGGTGTTCGTCGTAACGCGGCACAGCTCGCACGCCGAGCTGACCCGCCAGGCGTTGCTGGCGGGCAAGACCGTGTTCGTCGAGAAGCCGCTGGCGCTCTCGCCGGACGAGCTCCAGAAGGTCCTCGACGCGATCGAGGAGTCCGGAAACGATCGGCTCCAGGTCGGCTTCAACCGCCGGTTCGCTCCGCTGCTGCACGAGGCCCGCGCCCAGTTCGGCCCGCGCGTCGGCCCGGCGACGGTCCGGTACCTGGTCAACGCCGGCCGCCTCGACCACGGCAGCTGGTACAACCAGACGGCCACCGAGGGCTCCCGCTTCGCCGGCGAGGGCGGGCACTTCATCGACACCGTGAGCTGGCTGCTCGACGCCGACCCGGTGTCGGTGTACGCCACCGGCGACGTCCAGGTGACGCTCGGCTACCCGGACGGCTCGACGGCCGTCATCACCTACGCGGAGACCGGCTCGTCCGGCTTCCCGAAGGAGACCCTCGACCTCACCGCCGACGGCAAGGTCCTGAAGTTCGACGACTTCGTGCGCGCGTCGGTGTACTCCCGCAAGAAGTGGGCCAGCTCGCGGATCCCGAAGGGCCGCGACAAGGGCCAGGCCGCCGAGGTCGACGCGTTCGTGTCGGCGGTGCGCACGGGCGGCCCGATGCCGATCTCGGTCGCCTCGCTGGCCGCGACGACGCTCGCCACGCTCGCCGCCCAGGCCAGCGTCTCGAACGCGGCGCCGGTCCGCATCGAGCTGCCGAGCAAGGCGGGTGTCGAGGCGTGACGAGCGTCGCGCCGGTCCGGCCGGAGCTGCGGCGGAAGGCAGGTGCCCGTGCCGGGGTGACTCGGCCGGCGCTCCCGCGGACGGCAGGTGCTGCCGCCGTGGCGAGTGCCGCGTTGGCTCAGCCGCCGCTGCCCCGGAAGGCAGGTGCCCGGACATGATGGGTCCCGGCTGGTACCTGCGCCGGCTGTCCCGGATGGGGCCGGCGGAGGTCGTCGGCCGTGCCCGGCACGCCGTCGTTCAGCGGCAGTGGCGGGCCGCGCTGCCCACGCCGCCCGACTGGCCGTCGCACCCTCGCTTCACCGCTGTACTCCCGGAAGGCGTGCTGGGCAAGGTGTCCGGCGAGGCCGTCAAACGGCTGCTCGCCACCGCCGACGAGCTGATGGCCGGCCGCGCCGAGTACTTCGGCGTGGTCCGTTCGGACCTGGAGGCGCCGGACTGGTTCCTCGACCCGAAGACCGGCCGGCGCGCGCCTTCCGACCTGCACGCCTTCGACGTGCCGTACCGGTCGGAAGACACGGTCGGCGACATCAAGCAGATCTGGGAGCCGTCGCGCCACCAGCACCTCACCGTGCTGGCCGCGGCGTACGCCCTGACCGGCAACTCGGACTACGCCGCGCGCGTGGCCGTCCACCTGCGTTCGTGGTGGGCGGAGAACCCGCCGCTGCGGGGGCCGCACTGGGTGAGCGGCATCGAGCTGGGCATCCGGCTGCTGTCGTGGGTGTGGACGCGTCGCCTGCTCGACAGCTGGGCCGACGCCGCGGAGCTGTTCGAGGACAACCCGGACTTCCAGCTGCAGCTGTGGCACCACCAGAACTGGCTTTCGACGCTGCGTAGCCACGGCTCGTCGGCGAACAACCACGTCATCGCCGAGGACGCCGGGCTGCTGGCCGCGGCGTGCGCGTTCGGCTGGTTCCCGGAGTCGCCGGGGTGGCGGACCGAGGCGATGCGCTCGCTGGACGTCCAGCTGGGCCGCAACACCTTCGACTCCGGGCTGAACGCCGAACTGGCGTCCGAGTACCACGGCCTCGTGCTGGAGCTCGGGCTCGCGGCGGCGGTCGAGGCCGACGCGGCGGGCACGCCGGTGCCGGAGTCGACGTGGGGCGTCCTGCTCCGGATGACCGACGCCCTGGCGTCCATTGTGGACAACCGGCTGCGGCCGCCGCGGCAGGGTGACGCCGACGACGGCTTCGGCCTGATCGTCGACGGCCTCGAAACCGACCGCTGGGCTTCGCTGCTCGCGACCGGCGAGGCGCTGTTCGGGCGCTTGGACTGGTGGCCGCCGATCCCGGGCGAGGACGTCCGTACGCCGCTGCTGGCTTCTTTGGCATCCCGGACTCCCCGCGCTTCCGGCGTCCGCGCCGGCCGGCGTCCCGCGCACCTGCGGGACGCGGGCATGACGATCCTGCGGTCGGGCCGGATCTGGGCTCGCTGCGACGGCGGCCCGCACGGCTTCCTCTCGATCGCCGCGCACGCTCACGCCGACGCGCTGGCGGTCGAGGTCCGCCACGACGGCGTCGACGTCCTCGCCGACCCGGGCACGTTCTGCTACCACGGCGAGCCGCAGTGGCGGTCGTCCTTCCGGTCGACGCTCGGCCACAACACCCTCGAACTGGACGGGACCGACCAGTCGGTGTCCGGCGGGCCCTTCCTGTGGACGCGGCACGCGGTCACGAAGGTGCTCGACGTGCGCACCCCCGACGAAGGCCCCTCCCGCTGGACGGCGGCCCACGACGGCTACGCGCCCGCGGTCCACCGCCGCACGGTCGAGCTCGACGGCGACGTGCTGAAGATCGTCGACGAAGTGCTCGGCGACACCCGCCCGGCCGCGCGCCTGGCGTTCCACCTCGGCCCGGCGGTCACCGCCAGGCTGGAGGGGAACGTCGCCCACCTGCGCTGGCCGGGCACCTCCACCGGATCCGTGGCCCCGGTGCACACCGCCGTCATGGAACTGCCGCCCGAGTTGTCGTGGACGGCCCACCGCGGTGAGATCGACCCGCCCCTCGGCTGGTACTCCGCCGGCTTCGGCCGCAAGGAACCCTCGACCACCCTCGTCGGCTCCGGCACCCCCGGACACCTCGCCACCCTGCTCCGCTTCAGTTAGGACCCGCCCGTGACAGCCCGCCGCTTCCGACTCCGCCGTGCCGCTCCGCTGCTCGGCGTCCTCCTCACGGTCGCGGCGTGCTCCAGTGGCCCGGACACCACCGGCCCCGCCCAGGCGACCCCGGCCCCAAGCGGGTCGGTCGCGGCGGTCTGCGACAAAGAGCCGGCCGGCCCGGCGACGGCCCCGGCGGGCGCGGTCGTCGTCGACCCGGCGGTGCCGGGCGACCTCGCCACGAAGACTCGCTCGGCCGGCACCGGCACGACGTTCTGGCTCAAGCCGGGCAAGCACATCCTCGGCGACGACAAGTACGACCAGGTCTCGCCCAAGGACGGCGACGTCTACATCGGCGCTCCCGGCGCGGTCGTCGACGGCCGGAAGATCAACCAGTACGCGTTCACCGGCCACGGAACGAACGTCAAGCTCACCTACCTGACCGTCCAGGGCTTCGCCGCACCCCGCGACGAAGGCGTGGTCAACCACGACTCCGGCGACGGCTGGGTGATCGAGCACTCGACCATCCAGGACAACGACGGCGCCGGCCTGATGGCGGGTGCGCGCCAGCAGGTGCGCGGCAACTGCCTGCGCCGCAACGGCCAGTACGGGATGAACGCCTTCTCCGGCAGCACCCCGATCACCGCGCTGGTCGTCGAGGGCAACGAGATCGCCGGCAACAACACCGGCGACTGGGAAGCGAAGATCGACGGCTGCGGCTGCACCGGCGGCGTCAAGTTCTGGGACGTCAACGGCGCCGACGTGCGCGGCAACTGGGTGCACGACAACCACGGCACCGGGCTGTGGGCCGACACGAACAACAACGACTTCCTCATCGAGGGCAACCTCATCGAGAACAACGACAGCGCCGCGCTGATCTACGAGATCAGCTACAACGCGATCATCCGCGACAACACGATCCGCAAGAACAACTGGGTCGACGGCCGCAAGTACGCCGACAAGGGCGACAACTTCCCGACCCCGGCGATCTACATCTCCGAGTCCGGCGGCGAGCCGCGGATCAAGGCGCGGACGGCGAAGATCGAGATCTCCCGCAACTACCTGGAGAACAACTGGTCCGGGATCACGTTGTGGGAGAACGCCGACCGGTACTGCAACAGCCCGGCCAACACCAGCTCCGGCGACTGCACCCGGCTGGTGCCGGAGGTCAAGACCTGCGCGGACCCGGCCATCACGAGCGGGCCGCTGCTGAGCGACTGCCGCTGGAAGACCCAGCACGTCGACATCCACGACAACAAGTTCGTGCTCGATCCGGCCGTCGTCGGCTGCCAGGCGTCGTGCGGACGGATGGGCCTGCTCTCGAACTTCGGCACCTACCCGGACTGGTCGCCGTACAAGGGGGACGTGGTCCAGGAGGCGATCACGTACAAGCAGGACAACCGCTGGCACGACAACAGCTACGCCGGCCCGTGGACCTACATTGCCTACACGACCGACCGCATCCTCGAGATCGGCGAGTGGGAAGGCTCGCCGTACTCGCAGGACACCGGCAGCACGTACACCGCACAGGCCGGGGGCTGACATGGCCGCGCACACCGGCATCGCGGGCATCCGCGGCGACGCCGCGGCCGGGCGCGCCTCGGCGACGCCGAAGTGGGCGGCCCTGGCGTGGGCCCTGCTGATCCTCAACACGCTCGGCTCGACCGGTGCGAAGACGGTCATCCCGCTGCCGCGCTCGGTCAGCCAGCTGGTCACCATGGGCGCGCTGATGACGGCGTTCGTGATCGCGCTGGTGCTGAACAAGCACCTGCGGATCCGGCCGAGCGCGTACCTGCTGCTGCTGACGCTGCTGCTGGTGTCGAGCATCCTGTCCAGCGCCGACCTGCAGGAGGGCGCCGGCGCGTTGTTCCGGTGCTTCCGGCTCACGGTGTTCGTCTCCACGCTCTGGTTGCTGACCCGCTGGTGGGACGGCGGGTTCACGTTCGTCCGCGCCCACATCCGCACGTACGCCGTCGTGCTCGCGTCGGTGGCGATCGGCCTCGTCATCTCGCCCGGCAACGCGATGCCGGAGGAGTACGGCGGCCGGCTCTCGGGCGCGATCTGGCCGCTCACGCCGCCGCAGATCGGCCAGTACGCGGCAGTCATTGCCGGGCTTTCGCTCCTCCTCTGGTTCGGGCGCCGCACGACGTGGCGCAGCGCGCTGTCCATCGTGGTGCCGGCGCTCGGGCTGCTGCTGCTCACGCACACCCGCACGGCGACGCTCGGCCTGGTCGCCGGGCTGGCTGTGGCCTTCCTGTCCATGCTGCTGACCAGCGCCCGCGCCCGGAAGGTGTTCGCCTGGACGGTCGGCGTCGGCGGGGTCGCCGGCGTGGTGCTGGCGGGTGCGCTGCAGGCGTGGTTCCTCCGTGGGCAGAGCGCCGACAACTTCTCCAGCCTGACCGGCCGCGCGAAGGTGTGGGACGCGCTGCTGGAGGCCCCGCGGACGACGTCGGAGTACATCTTCGGCGTCGGGCTGACGGACAAGTCCTACGACGGCCTGCCGATCGACAACAGCTGGCTCGCGATCTACCACGAGCAGGGTTTCGTCGGGATCGCGCTGGTGGCGGGGTTCCTCCTCACGTTGGTCGTGGTGGCCGTGTTGCGGCCGCCGTCGCTGGCTCGCGCGTGCGCGATCTTCCTGATCACCTACTGCCTTTCGGCCTCCTACACCGAAGCCGGTCTCGGCGACGCGTCGCCGTACCTGCTGCACCTGGCCATCGCTGCGTCACTGCTGGTCCGCGGGGTGCCGCAGTCCGACGAACAAGCATTCATCCCGGCGAAGGGGACAGGCGCGTGAAGGTGCTCGTGGTGCACAACCGGTACCGGTCCGAGCAGCCGAGCGGCGAGAACAACGTCGTCGACGCCGAGGTGACGCTGCTCGCCGAAGGCGGCCACCAGGTGTCGCTGTTCGAACGCCGCAGCGACGACATCGCTTCCATGCCGGCGCCCCGCAAGGCCGCGGTGCCGCTGACGGTGCCGTGGAACCCGGCGGTGCGGAAGGAGCTCGCCGCCCGGCTGCGCGCCTCTCGCCCGGACGTCGTGCACATCCACAACACGTTCCCCCTGCTGTCGCCGTCGGTGGTCGCGGCCTGCGCGGACGCCGGCGTGCCCGCGGTCGCGACGCTGCACAACTACGGGATGGTCTGCCCACCCGGCACGCTCCACCGTGACGGCCGCATCTGCACCGAGTGCGTCGGCGGCGCACCGCTGCCGGCGGTGAAGCACGGCTGCTACCGCGGTTCACGCGTGGCGACGCTCCCGATGGCGGCGAGCACGGCCGCGAACCGGCGCCGGTGGCGGACGGGCATCGCGCGGTTCTTCTGCATTTCGGCGGCTCAACGTGACCTCCTGGTGTCGGCCGGGATGCCCGGCGAGCGGATGGCGGTGAAGCACAATTTCGTCACCGACCCCGGCGTCCGCCGCACCGGCGACGGCAAGCACGTGCTGTTCCTCGGCCGCGTCACTGAGGAGAAGGGCGTCGGCCTGCTGATGCGGGCGTGGGACAGCCTCGGCGGAGCCCTGGGAGTCCCGCTGGTCGTCGCCGGCACCGGCCCGATGCAGGACGAGGTAGCGACCTGGGCGGCCGGCCGCGCCGACGTGTCGTACGTCGGCCTGCAGAACAAGGCGGAGTGCCGTGCCCTGACGGCCGACGCGGTGGCAGTGGTGGCGCCCTCGACGTGGCTGGAGGCGTTCGGTCTGGTGGTCGTCGAGGCGATGGCCGCGGGCGTTCCGACGGTGGCGGCGGCGCACGGCGCGTTCCCGGAGCTGGTGGACGACGGCGTCACCGGCCTCCTGCACGCGCCGAACGACCCGGCGTCCCTCGCGGACCGGCTGCGGGCAGTGGTCGGCGACCGCAACCACGAGATGGGCGACGCGGCCCGGGTCCGGTACGAGAAGGACTTCACCCCGGCGATCGGGCTCGATCGGCTGATCGCCGGGTACGAGGCGGCGATCGAGGCGCACGGGTGAGGCAGCTGGTCCGTGAGGCGCCCGCGGCCCTGCCGGCCGCTTTGCGCGCCCCCTTGGCCATGACGGCTGCCCTGGCGACGGCGGTGCTCGTCGCCCTGGGCATCCTGCACTTCCACGACTCGGGTTTGACGGGAATCGACGCGGCGATCCTCCCGTCGGTCGACGGGGTCGGGCCGCCGTGGCGGTACGTGGCCCTGGTCTTCGACTTCGGCGGCGAGCCGGTGGGATCGACGATTCTCGTCGCGGTGCTCGCGGTGGTGTGCTTCCTGGCCCGCCGCGTCCGGACCGCGGTGCTGACGGTGCTCGGCGTGGTGGTCACGGTGGCGGTGACGACGCTGGTGAAGCCGATCGTCGGCCGCACCATCCATGGCGAGTTCCTCTCTTATCCGAGTGGCCACACGGCGCTGGCCACCGCGCTGGCGGTGGTGATCGCCCTGCTGCTGGCCGACCGGCTGGGTCTCGGCCGGGCCGCGGCGGTGGTCTTGGTCCTGGGGCTGGCTGTGGTCGCCGGAGTGGCGATGGGGTGGGCCGAGGTGGCTCTGGGCGCGCACTACCCGACGGATGCCGTCGGTGGGTTCTGCGCCGCGTTGGCGGCGGTCCCGGCGACGGCCTGGCTGGTGGATCGCGTGGCCGAACGGCTGTGACGCCGGTTCGGCACCCGCTTTCGTGCCTTCTCGCCGCTGAGGGAACCCCCGCCCGGTCCCGGGCGGGCGAGTTTGCGGTGACTTGCTGTCGGTCTGGGTTGGTCGCGTTCGTCGGTGGGGTGACCTACCCGCGAAGGAGAGACCGATGATCCAAGACATGATCGCCGCCGAGCGGCGGGAGCTGGCCGCGGTGCTCGGTGACCTGACGCCGGCCGGCTGGGGCTCGGCGACCCTGTGCGCCGGGTGGCGGGTTCCGGAAGTCGTCGCGCACATGACCATGCCCTTCCGGTTCTCGACCGGGCGGTTCGTGCGCGAGATGGTGAAGTCCGGTGGCCGCTTCCACCGGATGGCCGACCGCCTGGCTCGCCAGGAAGCCGCCAGCCTCTCGCGGGAAACCTTGGTCGCCTCGCTGCGGGACAATGCCGACCACCCGTGGCAGCCGCCCGGCGGCGGGCCGGAGGGCGCTCTGAGCCACGACGTGATCCACGGTCTCGACATCACGACCGCCCTCGGGCTGGATCGCCGCGTGCCCCGGGAACGGCTGGAAGTGGTGCTCGGCGGGGTAAAGCCGAAGCAGGTGAAGTACTTCGGCACCGACCTGACCGGCGTCTGCCTGCGCGCCGACGATCTCGACTGGTCGTACGGCACCGGGACCGTGCTCACCGGTCTCGCCCAAGACCTGCTTCTCGTGCTCTGCAACCGGCGTCTGCCGGCGGGACGTCTTCGGGGCGAGCCGAGCGCGCGCTTCACCACGGTCTGAGCTCCTTCCGCAACTCGTCCATTGTGGACAGCTGGGGCGTGCCGTACTGCAGTGCTTGCAGACCGGCGGCTCGCGCGGCCGAGACGTTCGCCGCCCGGTCGTCGATGAGCAGGATCCGGTTCGGCACGACGTCCAGCCGACGGCACACGCCGGTGAACGCTTCGGAAGCCGGCTTGCGCACCCCGGTGTCGCCGCTGACGAACCAGTCGGTCAGGTACTCGCCGAGGCCGAACCGCTCGCGCAGGAGCTTCGACCACTCGCGGACGTCGTTGCTCAAGCAGCCGAGCCGTACTCCGGTGGTATCGAGTTCGGCGAGGACCGCGACCGCGCCTTCGGTCAGGCGGTGGTTCCGGCAGTACTCCTCGTCCGATGCCCCGGACGCGCCGGACGTCGCCCAGAAGTCCGCCGACGACATCTTGCCGAGGCTGCATTCCTGGTACAGCTGGGCGATCTCTTCCCGGTGCAGCACGCAGCCGTGGCTGCGGAGGTAGGGCACGAGCAGCTCGCCGACGTCGTCGGCGGAGGCGTAGAGGACGCCCATCGCGTCGAACAGGACGATGTCGATCGCGTCGCGGTCGAGGGGTGCGGGGATGGCGGACATGTCTCCGACGGTACCGAACACCCGTGCGAATGCCATCGCTGAAACGGGTGATGTGCGCTGTCCGGAATCTTCCGTTCGCGACTTTTCCCTTTGACTGCAAGGGAAATAAGGATCAAAGACGGAGACTGCGACGGAAAGTGTCGGACCCCCTCGGCAAGCTCCCGATCAGCAGCCGGCGGTCCCACCGTCGAACGAAGAACACTCGTCCTGCGAGTAGGGCTCCGCCCGCCAGCCCGCAGGGTCGACCGTCCTGGAGGTGTCATGCACGACGAAGGTCCACGGCCCGGCATAGGAGTTGTCGTGCCACCGGTTGCCCTGCCGGAAGGTGATCGCTTCTTCGACGACGGTTCCCTTGTAGGGAGACCAGTCCGGGAAGGTCCCGTAGTTCGACAGCAGCGCCATTCGGCCGCAGAGGCTCGTGCAGCCCACCCGGCCGGGATCGAACCGGAAGGTGTTCCCGTGGACCTCCACGCGCTGGGTCTTCCAGCGGCAGTCGTCGTACGCCGGTGGTTTCTCGATCGTGCCGGCCGCGCACGAAGACTTCGAAGCCACCTTGGTGCAGTAGCCCGAAGACGTGTTCGCCGGGCTGTTACAGAAGCGGTCGGCGTTCTCCCACAGCGTGATCCCGGCCCAGTTGTCCTCGAACGTGTTCCCGCTGATGTCGATCGACGACGTCCGCGCCGGCACGCGCGGCTCGCCGCCGGACTCCGACAGGTACACCGTCGCCGCCGGGAAGTTGTCGCCGCGCGAAGCGAACGCACGCCCCTGCACCAGGGTGTTCCCGCGGAACGTGTTGCCGCGCAGCACGAGGTTGTAGCTGGTCTCGTAGAACAGCGCCTCGGCGTCGTTGGCCTCGAACAGGTTGCCCTCGACGAGGAAGTCGTTGTTGTTCGTGTCCGCCCACAGGCCGGCGCCGTGGTTGCCGTGCACCCAGTTCCCGGTGATGTCGGCGCCGTTCACGGCCCAGAACTTCGCGCCGCCGCTGCACCCGCAGCCGGGCACCTTGGCTTCCCAGTCGCCAGTGTTGTTCCCGGTGATCTCGTTGCCGTCCAGCACGAGCCCGGTGATGCCGTCACCGGCCTGGTAGGCGTTGAGCCCGTACTGGCCGTTGTCGCGCAGGCAGCTGTGCCGGACGACTTGGCGCGCCCCGGCCATCAGCCCCGCGCCGGCGTTGTCCTCGATGGTCGTGTTCTCGATGAGCCAGCCGTCGCCGGAGTCGTGGTTCACCACGCCCTGGTCCTGGAGCGCGGCGAACCCGCGGATCGTGAGGCCGTGGAGCTCGACGTCGCGGGCCCGCTGGGTGAAGGCCGCCTGGTTGACGCCGCGGCCGTCGACGACCGCGCCCGGCGCGCCGAGGTACACGTCGCCGTCTTTCGGGGCGACTTGGCCGAACTTGTCGCCGCCGAGGGTGTGGGTGCCGGGGCGGAGCCAGAACGTCGTGCCGGGCGGGTTCGCCGCAGTCTTGGCCGAGAGGTCCCCGTCGACGCCCGGATCGACGGGGACGGCCCCGGGAGGAGCTTGCTCGTGCTCCGCGGGCTGGTGGTCGCACACCGGCCCGGGCCCGTCGGTGGCCCGCGCGATCGCCGGGCAGGCCACGGCGATCAGGAGCGAGCAAGCGGCGACGAGAACCGCGCGAGATCTTCCCATGGCAGGAAGTTACGCACGAACGGGCCGGAAAACAGTCACCCTCAAGTGTCCTCATCGGACCCAAGGGGTGAATCCGGCCCGTCCGTGCGGAGATCAGGCGAACTTGCGGAACACGGGCCGCACCGGGCGCCCGCCCATCCACGGCGTGGGGTCGTGGGCGTCGAGGGCCTTCCGGTAGACGGTGCAGGCCTGGGCGACGACGTCGATGGTCTTGTCGATGTCCGCCTCGGTGAGCGCGGCACTGACCACGAACGACGGTCCGAGCACCCCGCCGCTCACCAGCTCGCGCAGGAACAGCGTCCGGTACGGCTGGGACGGCTTGAGCTGCTCGTCGAGGGTGCCGAAGACCAGGTTGCTGGAGCGCCCGCGGACGACCACGTGGTCCTCGACGCCGATCCCGGCCGCCACCTCGCGGACGCCGGCGGCGAGCCGGTCGCCGAGGGCGTGCAGCCGGGGGATGACGTCCTCGTCGCGGTAGACGTCCATCACCGCCATGGCGGCGGCGAGGGAGTGGGTCTCCGCGCCGTGGGTGGTCGAGAGCAGGAACACCCGTTCCCGGTCGGTGTGCAGCCCGCCGATCTCCATCAGCTCGCGCTTGCCCGCCAGCGCGGAGACGGCGAAGCCGTTGCCGAGGGCCTTGCCGAACGTCGAAAGGTCCGGCGTGACGCCGTAGAGGCCCTGCGCGCCGTGGGCGGACCAGCGGAACCCGGTGATCATTTCGTCGAAGATGAGCACGACGCCGTGGCGAGTGGCGAGCTCCCGCAGACCCTGCAGGTATCCGGGCGGCGGCCCGACCGCGGCGGCCGGCTCCAGGATCATGCACGCGATCTCGCCGTCATGACGCTGCAGCAGCTCCTCCGCGGCCTTCAGATCGCCGTACGGGAAGGACACCGTCGCTTCCGTCGTCTCGTCCGGGATGCCCGCGTTCATCGCCGTGGTGCCGATGAACCAGTCGTCGGTGGAGAAGAAGGCGTGGTCGGCGCACTTGGCGACCAGCCGGCGGCCGGTCGCGGCCCGGGCCAGCCGGACCGCCGCGGTCGTGGCGTCCGAGCCGTTCTTGGTGAACTTCACCATGTCGGCCGTCGGCACGTTCTCGAGAAACCGCTCGGCGGCCTCGGCCTCGATGATCGACGGGCGGATGAAGTTGCTGCCCTTGCCGAGCTCGGCCCGGACCGCTTCGAGAACGCGCGGGTGGGCGTGGCCCAGGCTGACCGCTCTCAGCCCCGAGCCGTACTCGATGTAGTCGTTGCCGTCGACGTCCCAGACGTGGCCGCCGAGACCGTGCGAGATGACCGGAGCCATCGCTTCGGGATACTGGTCCGAGCCCTTGGCGTAAGTGTGCGCACCGCCCGGGATGACCCGGTGCAGCCGCTCGTTCGCCTGCGTCGAGCGGGGCAAGTTCGTTCCCATGGGGGTCACCTCGTTGGTTTCAACGCCTCTCCGAGAGACGGCGCGCGCTCATCCCGGTCACTGACCATTGTGACCGGCAGTGGCCACGAAATGTCCAATTCTGGGTCTTTGTACGAAATTGTGATGTCTTCGGACGGATCGTGTGCCCGATCGATACGGTACGAAACATCCGATGGATCGGTGAGTGACTGGAATCCGTGCGCGCACCCCGCCGGGATGTACACGGAAACCTGCGTCTCACCGGAAAGTTCGAAAGTTTTCACTTTGCGAAACGTCGGGGAATCCGGTCGGAGATCCACGACGACGTCGAAGATCGCGCCGTGCGAACACCGCACCAGCTTCGCCTCGCCGGCCCCGCCACGCAGGTGCATCCCGCGGACGACTCCCTTGCGGGACCGGGAAAGACTGTCCTGGGCGAAGCCGTCCGGGTCGATTCCCACGGAGGCGACGACCTCGCGGTCGAACGTCCGGCTGAAGAAGCCGCGCTCGTCACCGTGCGGAGTCGGTTCGAACAGGTACACACCTTCGATCTCGGGTACCGGAATGGCCTTCATCGCGCACCCCCGAAGAGGGCCGCCGAAAGGGCGGCGAACTGGTCCTTGAGCCGTTGTACGTTGTTCTCGTTCCGTTCCGCCAGGGTCTGGTGCAGTTCCGGCGAACGGTTTTCGAGCTCGGTGAACTGCTCGACGAGCCGGTCGAGGTCGACATCCTTCGCCCGCTGGGTGAATCCGTCGAGACCCATCTCCGCCATCAGCACGTCGTTCTTCGGCGCGTACCCGATCGCAACGGTCGGTTTCGCGACCTTCAGGGCGCAGAGCACGTTGTGGTAGCGCGTGGCCACCACGCTGTCCACCGCCGCCATTTCGTGCATCAGCTCGCCCAGGGTCTCCGCCGAAGCCGCCGTCACCAGCGGGGAAGCGGTCTTCTCGATGATCTCGTCGACGACCTGCCGGTCGATCTGATCACCGATGAACAGCCGGACGGGTCTGCCCTGGTCAACGAGCCGCGCGACGAAACGGTTCATCGTGTCGACGTAGTGGCGGTAGATGCGGTCGCCGTCGGCGCGGTCCTCGTTGCCGCCGTAGTAGGCCATCACGCCGATGCCGACGGTGCCCGGTGCACCGGCGGCGTCCGGAGTGGGCAGGGAGAACGCGAGGTCGGGGTAGACCTCGTCGCGGCTGGTGTCGACACCCATGGCGCGCATGGCGTCGCGGGAGATGTCGTCGCGGTAGGAGCGGTACGCGGCGAGCCGGCCGGACCAGCGGACGAGTGCCCGCGTGGCCCGCGCACTGATTTCGTTGGCGCCGACGCTGACCAGTGCGACCTTGGTGCCGAAGAGCCGCCCGGTGGCGGAGAGGAGGAACAGCGAATACGGGAAACCCCACGGACGCAACGGAAGCGTCGCTTCGAGGACGCCCATCCCGGGCACGATGACGACGTCCTGCTTGCGGACCCAGGCGGCCGTGCGGCCGATGTCGACCAGCTTGCCGAGTCCCTTGAGGACGATCGACCGGAGGCCGGACGCCGTCTCGTACTCGGCCTGGTTCCAGTGCAGGGGCGTGGTGTCGACGCCGTACCGCTCGCGGACGATGTCCGGGCCGCCCACCAGGCCGGTCAGGACGGCGTCCGGGTGCTCGGTGCGCAGGTAGCCGAGCACGGCTTCGAGGGAACCGTCGTTGCCGAGGTTCCCCGAGCCGAGCAGGCCGAAGACGCCGACGCGCGGGGCACGCTTCACGCGAGCCTGCCTTCCCGGCCGGCCACGATCGTGTTGACCGTGGTGACGTCGGAGGCGGTCGGCGCGCGGTCCTCGACGCGCTCGCCGTGGCCGGACTTCGCGCGGTTGGTCAGCCAGCTGCCGAGGTGCGCGAAGCACTCGCGCTTGTCGGCGGCCGAGATCGGCGCGCGCCGGATCAGGTCCGCGAACCCGTAGACGTACTCGCCGAGCAGGCGGACGGTGGGGTTCCGGAGCCGGTTCGCGCGCCGCGGGTCCAGATTTGCGCACCGGCTCCGGATGGTCGGGTTGGCCCGTTCCGCGCGGTTCGGGTGGTCGCGGCGGAAGTAGAGCAGCTCGGGCACCTGGTGGAACGGGCCGTGCAGGGCCATCTCGGCGGAGTAGGTCCGGTCGGCGTGGTGGTAGCTGTCGAGCGGCTTGACGCGGCGGAGGACGTCGGCGCGGATGACGCCGTAGAAGTCGTCGCCGCCGGGCTCGAACAGGATGCTGCGGAAGCGGTCGGGGGCGTGCGGGGAGGCGGTGTCCAGCGTGTACTCGAGCGGCTGGACGATGCGGCCGTCGCCGTCGATGATGGCCTGGTCGCAGTGGGCGAGGATGACGTCCGGGCGCTCGTCGAGGGCCTCGATGCACCGCTTGAGCAGGTCGCGGGCGTAGAGGTCGTCGTGGGAGACCCACTTGAAGAGCTCGGTGCGGGACACGTCGAACACGTAGTTGTGGTTCGGGGTCGCGCCGATGTTCTTCGGCTGCCGGACGTAGCGGATCCGGGAGTCCTTCTCGGCGTAGCGGCGGCAGATCTCGTCGGTGCCGTCCGTGGAGGCGTTGTCCGAGATGATCAGCTCGAAGTCCTCGTAGGTCTGGCCGAGCAGGGCGTCCAGCGACTCGGCGAGGTACTCCTCGCCGTTGTACACCGGGAGGCCGAGGCTCAGCCGCGGGACGGTGGTCATGGAGTCCTCATTCCTTGATCGGCTCTTTGATCGGCTCGAAGACCACGGTGATCTCGTTGATCGTTTCCCGGATCGGCGCGAAGACCACCGTGGTCTCGTTGACCCCGGCGTCGTCGGGTCCCGGCGGCACGTACTCCCGCAGCCCGAGCCGCAGCTGCCACCACCAGACGACGGAGCCGGTGAGCGTCGCGGTCGCGACCCCCCACGCGGACCCGGCCGCGCCACCCAGGAAGGCTCCGGTGATGCCGAACGTGACGTAGAACAGGGAGGCGATCAGCTGGGACCGCAGGCTCCGCGGGGCGGCGCCGAGAGCCCGGAGACCGGCCGCGGCGCCGGTGGCGAAGCTCGCGCCGACCACGGCGAGGGTGACCGGCAGGATCAGCGGGGACGACGAGTCCCACACCGAACCCATCACCCAGCGGCCGGCGCTGTCGGGCAGCAGGAGCAGCAGGCCGAGGCCCCAGCACAGCGCGGCGGCGGCCTGGCCGCCGCCGAGGATCACGCAGAAGTGCTTCAGCCGGTGCGGCGCCCGCTTGAGGACCCGCGCGCCCTCGGCGACGGTGACCAGGGACAGCCCCATGAGCAGGGCCAGGAACGGGCCGAGCAGCTGCTCGGCGCCGCGGACCGCGCCGACGGCCGTGATGCCGGCGATCGCGCCGAGGCCGTACGCGCGCAGCTGCGAAGCGCCGCTGTTGCTGACGTTCTCGACGAGGTACCGAACGCTCAAGTCGCGTTGCTGCCGGAACCAGCCCAGCGCTTCGCGGGGTTGGGGGAGGATGCCGGTCTGGAACCCGCCGAACAGGGCCGCGACCGCGCCCGAGAGGCCCCAGGCCAGCACGAACGCGACCACCGTGTGGATCTGGGCGGCGACGAACAACGCCGGGAGCAGCGCCACGCCCCAGACGCAGTCGTTGATAAATGCCTTCTTGCCGGCACCGCGCGCGAAGAACGCGAACCGCCAGGCGTCCTGCAGCAGCAGCCCGGGCAGCACGACGGCCAGCGCGACGAACGCGCTGCCCAGCGGGCCGCCCGCAGCGAGCCCGGCGACCAGGCTGATCACCCCGGTCACGCAGCCGACGCCGATCGCGGTGCCGGAGGCGCTGGCGACCCCCAGGCGCCAGCGGTCCTCCGGCACCGCGCTGAACCGCACCATCAACGGGTCGGTGGCCAGGCCGCGCGACACGTTCAGCACCACGCCGTACGTCACCCAGGCGAGGCTGAAGATGCCGAAGGCGAACGTCCCGAGCGAACGAGCCACGTACAGCCCGACCGCGAAGTTCGTCAGGCTCGACACCGCCTGGTCGCCGAGGCCCCAGCTCAGCCGTCCGGCCATGGCGCGCACGGCGCCGTTCCGGAGCAGCGAGCCGGAGGCCCGGCGATGGTTGGCCACGTCGCTCACTCCTTGACCAGGCCGGCGTCGTGCAGGGCGCGCGCCGCGACGTCGACGATGTCGAAGGGGAGCCCGGCCCGCTCGGCGATGTCCAGGAGCGAGTGCTCGCCGTCGGAGAGGTTGAGCACCCACAGCATCGCCATCTGGGCTTCCTTGGCGTCGCTGCGGCCGCCGAGCGAGTCGTACAGCCCGCGCTTGCCGAGCTGCGGCTCGCCGTACGGGCTGAGGTTGACGTACCGGCGGTTGCGGTCCAGTACGCCGAACGCGTCGCGAAGCGCGCCGAGCGTGTCCTCCATGGCCGCCGGCGAAACGAAGCTCGGGTTGTCCGCCGAGGTGTGGTACTCGGGGTAACCCGCGTACGGCGTCCGCGTCAGCGAGCCGACGCCGAGGTTGAAGCCGGGTGAGCAGAACTGGCGCTCGTCATAGCCATACGGCGAGAAGTCGACAACGCGGTGCTCGCGCGTGCGCAGCACGTGCTGCACGACGCGGTCGATCTCGGCGTCGTCGCGGCGGGACTTCTTGTACGTCAACGATCCCGGGTCGCCCGCGCAGGCCAGCACGAGCCCGTGCTTGACCTTTTCGATCCGCGACGAGTTGCGCGCCAGCCACGTGATCGAGCCGATCGTCCCCGGCATGAACAGGAACCGGTACGTGTAGTGCGGCTGGGAAAGGGCCAGCTGCTGCGCCAGCGAGACGGCCACCGCGATGCCGGCCAGGTTGTCGTTGGCCAGCGACGGGTGGCAGACGTGGCACGACACGATGACCTCGTCGGTGACGCGGCCCGGGACGACGTGCTCGCCGTAGGTGAGCGAACCGTCCGCCAGGGTCGAGTCGATGACGACGTCGTACTCGCCGTCGGGCAGCGCGTCGAGCTTCTCCTGCGCGAGGCAGAAACCCCAGGCCGGGGCGTAGTAGCTGGTCCGGTACGGCACCCACGACGGCTGGTCCGGCAGCGTGTGAAGGTGCTCCCGCAGCTCGCTGAGCGGCATCCGCTGCCGCACCGGGACGCTGTACCCGACGACGTGCAGGTTCGACTCCTGGAAGTCGATCACCCGCTCACCCGACGGAGACGCGACGTACGCGTCCCGGATGTTCCACTCCTGCGGGATCGTCCAGTCCAGCACCGCGGTGCCGGTCGGGACCTCGTGCCGCTCGAGCGCGATGTGCTCGCCGATGATGTCCAGGGTCTGCCGCACGCCGTCGCCGGTGATGCTGCGGCAGATCGGGTACAGCCGCTCGACGAGGGCGTGCAGCTCCGCCCCGGTCCGCAGCTGCGGGCCTGCCACTAGTGGCGCCGCAGGGTGTCGTCGACGCGGCCGGCTTCGCCCTCGCTGCGCAGCCAGGCGAGCCTGGTGAACAGCTTCTCGAACGACTCGCGGGTCAGCCCGAACTTGCGGTAGGCCTCGATGAGCTCGACGGCGCCGTCCTTGACCGACCACTCGCAGGTGAAGCCGGGGATCGCCGAGCGGAAGCGCGAGAAGTCGACCCGGTACGAGCGTGGGTCGGCGCCGGCCTCGCCGGTGATGTTCAGCGTCGAGCCCGGCACGGCCTCGACGACCTCCTGGGCGATCTCGGCGACGGTGACGTTGTTGTCCTCGGTGCCGATGTTGAAGGCCTTGTTGTGCACGGCCTCCTTCGGCGCGGTCAGCGCCGCGGTGAACGCGCGCGCGATGTCCTGGGCGTGCACCAGGGGCCGCCACGGCGTGCCGTCGGAGAGCACCAGGACCTCACCGGACAGGTGCGCGTGCGCGGTCAGGTTGTTCAGCACGATGTCGCCGCGCAGCCGGGGCGAGTAGCCGAACGCGGTCGCGTTGCGCATGTAGACCGGGGTGAAGTCGTCGTCGGCGAGCTCGTGGACGTCGGCCTCGACGCGCACCTTCGACTCGGCATACGGCGTCACGGGCTTCAGCGGCGCGTCCTCGTTGACGAGGTTGGCACCGCCCGCGCCGTACACCGAGCAGGTCGACGCGTAGAGGTACCGCCCGACGCCGGCCTCCTTCGCCAGCTTCGCGAGCTTCACCGACGCGTGGTGGTTGATGTCGTAGGTCAGCTCCGGCGCGAGCGAGCCGAGCGGGTCGTTCGACAGCGCGGCCAGGTGGATCACCGCGTCGAAGCCCTCGACGTGCGAAACGGTGACGTCGCGCAGGTCGACGGCCACTCCGGCCGGGTCGGCCGGCGTGGGCCCGAGCAGGCAGTCCTCGAACAGTCCCGAGTCGAGGCCGACGACCTCGTGACCGGCGGCGGCGAGGACCGGGGCCATCACCGTCCCCAGGTAGCCCTTGTGCCCCGTCAGCAACACCCGCATCGGATCAGCCCTTCAGATCGAGAGTGAGTTTCTTGACGAAAAACGCTTCGGCGTACTTCGCGGCCGCTTCGATCCCGCGGATCCGCGCCAGGCCGAGGAACGCCTCGCGGTCGTACCAGCCGCGGTGCCGCTGCGACGCGTAGTGCTCCTGCAGCAGCCGGACCTTCGATTCGGCGACGTCGTCGTCGAGCGGCTGGTACACCGACGGGCTGCCGAGGTCGCCGTCCCACTTGACGATCTCGTAGCCCAGCGCGAGGTGGTCGCGGAACGTCGTCGGCACCAGCTTCGCGAGCCCGCGGTGGTCCTGGTGGGCGTCGTCCGTGCGCGGCGCCAGGATGACGTCCGGGTCGGTCCGCCGCCGCAGGTCCTCCAGCGCGTTCTTGGCCTCTTCCCAGTGCGCCGGGAAGCGCCCGTCCGGCAGTTTCAGCACCGTGACGTCGAGCTCGGCGCCCGGGCAGAACGCCGCGAGCGCCGCCCGCTCTTCGTCCTCGCGGGGCGTGCCGCCGCCGGAGAGGACGAGCGCGTCGACCTTCAGGCCGGGCCGCGACGCGCACAGCGTCAGCAGGGTGCCGCCGGCGCCGATCGCGATGTCGTCGCAGTGCGCGCCGAGGGCGACGACGCCGCCGAGCCGTCCCGGCCGGAGCCCGATCACGCGGTGCTCGCGACGGGCTGCTCCCAGAGCGCCCAGGGCCTCTTGCCGTGCGTGTACGCGTCGTCGAGCGCCGCGCGCTCCTTGACCGTGTCGGTCGGCTTCCAGAACCCGCGGTACGGGTAGGCCAGGAGCCGGCCGCGCTTGGCCAGCTCGCCGCAGCCGTCGGCGACCAGGTCGCCGTTCTCCGGGATGTGGTCGAAGACCTCCTGCCGCAGCACGAAGTACCCGCCGTTCTCCCACAGCGGCATTTCGCTGACCGCGGTGATCGAGCCGACCATGCCGCCTTCGTCCATCTCAACGCAGTGGAACGACGACTGCGGCGGAACGACCATCATCGACGCGCCGGCGTCGGTGTTCGAGAACCGCTCGATCATGTCGGGCAGCGGGACGTCGGACAGGACGTCGGCGTAGTTCGCGAGGAACATTTCGTCGCCGTCGAGGTAGTCGCGCACGCGGCGCAGGCGCTCACCGATCGGCGACTCGATGCCGGTCTGCACGAAGGTGATCGTCCAGTCGGCGATGTCGGTCGAGAGCAGCTCCGCCTTACCACCCCGCAGGATGAAATCGTTGGAAATGGTTTCCTGGTAGTTCAGGAAGAAGTTCTTGATGTGCGCCGCGCCGTAGCCCAGACACAGGATGAACTCCGTGTGGCCGAAATGCGCGTAGTAGCGCATGACGTGCCAGATGAGCGGTCTCGGTCCGACCATCGCCATCGGCTTGGGGACGTCGTCGGCCGCGCCGTTGCGCATCCGCATCCCGTAGCCACCGCAGAAGAGAACGACCTTCACTTCAAGACACCTCGACGATTTCCAGGCGGGGGATGGGGAACACGAGCTTGCCGCCCCAGGCACCCACGAACGACAGCTGTTCGGTCAGTTCCTCCCGGAGGTTCCACGGGAGGACGAGCACGTAGTCGGGCCGGTCGGCTTCGATCCGCTCCGGGGGCAGCACGGGAATGCGCGTGCCCGGGGTGAACCGGCCGTGCTTGTACGGGTTGCGATCGACCGTGTACTGCAGCAGGTCCGTCCGGATGCCGCAGTGGTTCAGCAGGGTGTTGCCCTTGCCCGGGGCGCCGTAGCCGACGACGGTCTTCCCGTCGTTGCGCGCCTCGATGAGGAACTTCAGCAGGTCCAGCCGCACACGGGTGACGCGCTCGGCGAACTCGGTGTACCCGGACAGCTCGTGCAGCCCGGCGGCCTTTTCGCGCTCCAGGACGTCGGTCATCCGCTCGCTGGGCTCGCCCGCCACCTCGTCGGGACGCGCCCACAGCCGGATCGACCCGCCGTGCGTCGGCACGAGCTCGACGTCGACGACGGTCAGGCCGCCGGTCGCGAGGGCCCGGCGCGCGGATTCGACCGTGTAGTACTGGAAGTGCTCGTGGTAGATCGTGTCGTACTGGTTCTTCTCGATCAGCGTGAGCAGGTGCTGGACCTCGATGGAGACCCAGCCGTCGTCGGCGACCAGGGCACGCAGGCCCTTCGTGAAGCCCAGGACGTCGGGGATGTGCGCGTAGACGTTGTTGGCGGCGACCAGGTCGGCCGGGCCGTGCTCCTCGCGCACCTGACGGCCGGTTTCCTCGGAGAGGAAGGCGGTCAGGGTGGGCACGCCGGCGTCCCGCGCCGCTTGCCCGACGTTCACCGAAGGTTCGACGCCGAGACACCGGACGCCGTGCCCGACGACGTGCTTGAGCAGGTAGCCGTCGTTGCTGGCGACCTCGACGACGAACGACTTCTCGTCGAGCCCCAGCCGCTCGACGGAGCCGTCGACGAAGCGCTTCGCGTGCTCGACCCACGACGTCGAGAACGACGAGAAGTAGGCGTACTCGGTGAAGGTGTCGTCAGGATCGATCAGCGGGGGGATCTGGGCGAGCCAGCAGTCGGTGCACACCTTGAGGTGGAGCGGGAAGGTGGCTTCCGGTTCGTCGAGCTGCTCGGCGGTCAAAAATCGCTCACACGGGGGAGTCGCGCCGAGGTCGACGACGCCGGCCGTGTTTGTCGAACCGCAGAGTCGACATGTGGTCATCTACCAGGCTCCTTGGCTCGCGGTCGCGATATGCGCTTAACACGTCGAGCAGGGGTGGATCGTCGTTACAGCGACGCGTGGCGGCCTGGTGGACCGATTCGGAACCGCAACCTGGGTCGCGGGAATGTGGCAGAGATCACGGACGGTGCCCGCCCGGACCCGTAACGTCCACAGTGGACCGGGGTCCTAGGCTGGCCGGATGACTTCGGAAACGGGTCCCCGGTTGAGCGGGGTCGCGGGCGTGGTGCTGACGGTCCGCTTCCTGACGGAGCTGGCCCTGCTGGGCGGTCTGGCACTGGCCGGCACCCAGCTCGGCAGCGGAGTGGCGCTGGCGATCGTCGACGCGGTCCTGCTGCCGCTGGTGGCCGCCGCGATCTGGGGCCTGTTCATCGCCCCGCGGGCCCGCCGCCGGCTCGGCGAACCGGCCCGGTTCCTGGTGGAGTTCGCCCTGTTCGCGGCCACCGGCGTGGTGCTCGTGCTGGTCGGGTGGCCGGTCACGGGGATCGCGCTCGCCGTGGTGGGCATCGGTATCGCGGCCCTCACGCGGGCGGTCGCCAAAGACGGCTGAGCCCTCCCCGCCGAACGGCGGAGAGGGCTCGGGCAAGGTGCCGATCGGAAGTTGCTCAGCCGATCTGCTCGGCGGCCGGGATGACGTCGGTGCCGAACTTCTCCAGCACCGCCGG
This sequence comes from Amycolatopsis sp. NPDC051371, assembly GCF_040682155.1. Classification (NCBI taxonomy): domain Bacteria; kingdom Bacillati; phylum Actinomycetota; class Actinomycetes; order Pseudonocardiales; family Pseudonocardiaceae; genus Amycolatopsis; species Amycolatopsis sp. NPDC051371. Next base: position 31,161 of record NZ_JBFBAG010000013.1, on the reverse strand, counting down.
GTTGTGGACGTGCGGGACCATGCCGAGGGCGACGTCGATGCCGAGCCCGTTCAGCCGCTCCAGCTCCTTGAGCAGCTCGCCGGTCTTCTCACCGTTCTCGCCGATGTCGAGGATGTGGTAGACGGTCTTCGTGATCGAGCCGTAGTCGCGGCCCTCGTTCTCGCAGTGCTGCTTGAGGACGTCGAGCTTGTGCTCCAGCTCGGGGCTGTTGAAGAGGTTGCACTGGTCGGCGTACTTGGCGACCAGCCGCAGCGTCTTCTTCTCGCCACCGCCGCCGATCATGATCGGCGGGCGCGGCTCCGACAGCGCCTGCGGCACGTTCAGCAGGCGCGACGCGTCGAAGTGCTTGCTCTTGAACGGTTCGTCGCCGTCGGCCCACATCTGCAGCACGTACTGGAGGTTCTCCTCCAGCAGTTCGAAGCGCTCCGCGACCGGCGGGAAGGGGAAGCCGAGCCCGCGGGACTCGTCCTCGTTCCAGCCCGCGCCGATGCCGAGGATCGCGCGGCCGCCCGACAGCACGTCCAGCGTCGTGATCGCCTTGGCCAGCAGGCCCGGGTGGCGGTAAAGGACGCCGGTGACGACGGTCAGGAGCTTGGCGCGCTCGGTGTGCGCGGCGATGAAGCCGAGGGTCGTGTACGCCTCGAGCATGTCGTTTTCGACGGGGCCGACCCCGCCGATCTGGAAGAAGTGGTCCATCACGGCGATGGAGTCGAAGCCCGCGTTGTCGGCGGTGCGGACGACGGCGGCCAGTTCGGCGCCCAGCGCGGACGCCCCGTTCGGCCAGGTGAAGTCGGGGATCTGCAGTCCGAGTTTCATGGTGTCGACGGTATACCTGGAGTTACCCCAGCTGCGTACTTCAGAAATCGCGCACGAGGGACACCCTGCCGTGCAAGGGATCCGTGACGTACACCGTGTGCGTGCGCTGGTCGACCGCGACGTCGCCGGGGTTGACGCCCAGCGACAGCTCGCCGGTCAGCGTCCCGCTCGCGCCGTCGATCCGGCTCAGCCCGTTCTGGCCGCCGTTGGTGTACACCGTGTTCGTGCCCTGGTGTACGGCCAGCGCGGAAGATTCGCTGCGCAGCAACACGGTCTTGCGCTCCGTGCGGGTCGCCGCGTCCACAATGGACATGTGGTGGATGCCGGAGTTGGCCACGTACACCGAACCGCTCTCGGCGTGCACCGCGACGGCGGTCGGCCGCGCCCCGACCTGCACGCTGGCGACGAACTTCCCGCTGTCGATCGAGAACACCTCCAGGGAGTCCGTGCCGGTGCTGGCGCAGTACGCCAGCTTGCGGCCGGAGTCGACCGCGATCCCGCCGAGGCTCGGTTTCGGGCCCGGCACGAGCGCGGCGAGTGTGCAGCTGACGCCGTCGAGCACGGCCAGCGTGCCGGTGCGGCCGCTGGCCGCGTAGACGCGGTTGGCCTGCTCGTCCACGGCCAGCGCGGACGCGCCGGCGCCCGCGCCGATCACGCTCACCAGGTCGTGGGTGCGCCCGTCCAGGACGACGACGGTGCCGGCCGGCGGGTTCGCGACGTAGATCCGGTTGGCCTTCGCGTCGACCGCGACGTCACCGGGAGCGCCGCCGACGCTGATCACCGCGCCGACCGAAGCGGTGCGCGGGTCGATGACCGTGACCGTGCCGGCCTCGGGATCCGTGACGTACACGAGCCCGGTGACGGGGTTCACCGTGACCGCGGTGGGCGCCCCGCCGAGCTCGATCGACCGGACGTCCTCCGCCCGCGCGACCCCGGGCAGGACCAGGGCCCCCGCACTGGCCGTGACCAGGGCGAACAGGGTTCTCCGGCCTATCGGGCGACCTCGCATCGGCGCCTCCGCTCGTGATCAACTCGCCTGCCGAGCCTAACCCGCGCCATCATCACGTGAAGGAACTTCGCGTCGCCCGATCGCGTTGTTTCCAGTGGGTAACCAGGGGGAATGAGCGGACGGAGGCGAGCGCGCGTGCACGGGCACCAGAACGGGTTGAAGACGGCGATGCTGCTCGGCCTGCTGTCGGCGATCATCATCGCGATCAGCGGCCTGTTCGGCCGGGGCGCCCTGGTCATCGGCCTGGTCATCGCCCTCGGGATGAACGCTTTCGCGTACTTCAACTCGGACAAGCTGGCGCTGCGCGCGATGCACGCCCGGCCGGTGTCCGAGGTCGAGCAGCCGGCGATGTACCGGATCGTGCGCGAGCTCGCCCACGTCGCCCGCCAGCCGATGCCGCAGCTCTACCTGAGCCCGACGGTCGCGCCCAACGCGTTCGCGACCGGCCGCAGCCCGCGCCACGCGGCCGTCTGCTGCACCACCGGCATCCTCGACCTGCTGGACGAGCGCGAGCTGCGGGCCGTGCTCGGCCACGAGCTGTCCCACGTCTACAACCGCGACATCCTCATCTCGTGCGTCGCGGGCGCGCTGGCCAGCGTGATCAGCGTGCTCGCGAACATCGCGCTGTTCTTCGGCGGCAACAACCGCGACGGCAGCCCGCTGGTCAGCCTGATGCTGATCTTCGTCGGCCCGATCGCGGCGGCGGTCATCCGGATGGGCGTCAGCCGGTCGCGGGAGTACCAGGCCGACGCGTCCGGCGCGGAGCTGACCGGCGACCCGCTGGGCCTGGCCTCGGCGCTGCGGAAGCTGGAGGCCGGGACGCGGGCGCGGCCGCTGGTCGCCGAGCCGCAGCTGGTGTCGCAGTCGCACCTGATGATCGCGAACCCGTTCCGCCCCGGTGAGGGCCTGAGCAAGCTGTTCTCGACGCACCCGCCGATCGCCGACCGCATCGCGCGGCTGGAGGAAATCGCCCGCCGCCAGTTCTGACCCCGCCGGAGCTTTCACGTGAAAGCTCAGCCTTCCCAACTGGTGGGAGCGGGAATCCGCTTCCCGCCCGCGGAGTTTTCCCGGCATGGTCTCCGCAGAGCTGCACCTGGGCGTCGCCATCGACGGGGCCGGGTTCCACCCGGCCGCCTGGCGGGTATCCGCGGCCGAGCCCGCCGCGCTGTTCACCTCCGGCCACTACCTGAGGTACGCGAAGCTGGCCGAAGCCGCTTCGCTCGACTTCGTCACCCTCGACGACTCTCGGGCGCTGCAGTCCGGCGGCGAAGGGGTCGTGCGCGGGCGTCTCGACGCGCTGCTCACCTTGTCCGCTCTCGCACCGGCGACCAGCCGGATCGGCCTGGTTCCGACGGTTACCACCACGCACACCGAGCCGTTCCACGTCTCGACGTCGGTCGCGACCCTGGACTACGCGAGCCGCGGCCGGGCCGGCGTGCTCGCGGTGCCGTCGCTGACCGGTGCCGAGGCCGCGCACTTCGGCCGTCGCGCGGCTCCGTCACCCCAGGACGGGGAGGCCGAGACCGCCGAGGTCCTCGACGTCATCACCCGGCTGTGGGACAGCTGGGAGGACGGCGCGATCGTCCGCGACGCCGCCACCGGCCGGTTCATCGACCGGGAGAAGCTGCACTACGTCGACTTCGAGGGCCGCTTCTTCAGCGTGAAGGGCCCGTCGATCACCCCGCGGCCGCCGCAGGGCCACCCGGTGACCGCGATCTACGGCGACTCGCCGCACGCGGTCGGCGCCGACCTGGTCATCACCCGTGCGGACCACCTCGACGCCGTCCGCGCCGCGGCCGTCCGGTTCCCCGGCGCCAAGGTCCTGGCCACGGTGTCGATCGTGCTCGCCGAGACCGAGCAGGGTGCCCGCGACCGGCAGCACGAGCTGGACGCCCTGGTCCCGTTCGAGCCCGTCGGCCTGTCGTTCGTCGGCACGCCCGCCCAGCTGGCCGCCGAGCTGCCCCGCTGGGCCGCCGAGACCGGCGTCGCCGGGTTCCACCTGCGGCCCGCCGTCCTGCCCGACGACCTCGACCTGCTCGCCGGTGAGGTCGTCCCGGCGTTGCGCGCGGCCGGCGCGTTCCGGGACGGCTACCGCGGCCCGACCCTGTGTGACCACCTCGGCCTCGGCCGGGCCGTCAACGCCTACGCCGTCACCCCGGGAGCCTGAGATGACCAAGCAGATCAAGCTCGCCGCGCACTTCCCCGGCGTCAACAACACGACGGTGTGGAGCGACCCGGCGTCGGGCAGCCAGATCGACTTCGCCTCCTTCGAGCACCTCGCCCGGACCGCCGAGCGCGGCAAGTTCGACTTCCTCTTCCTCGCCGAGGGCCTGCGGCTGCGCGAGCACGCGGGCAAGATCCTCGACTCCGACGTCGTCGGCCGGCCCAACACGACCACCGTGCTGGCCGCGCTGTCCGCCGTCACCACGCACCTCGGCCTGGCCGGGACGCTGTCGTCGACGTTCAACGAGCCCTACGAGGTCGCTCGCCAAGTCGCCAGCATCGACCACCTCTCCGGCGGCCGCGCGGCGTGGAACGTCGTGACGTCGCCGGACGCGTGGACCGGCAAGAACTTCCGGCGCGGCGGCTTCCTCAAGCGCGAGGACCGCTACGCGCGCGCCGAGGAGTTCCTGGCCACCGTGCGCGAGCTGTGGGACAGCTGGCAGCCCGGCACCCTGGTGGGGGACAAGGAGAACGGCGTCTTCGCCCGCGACCCCGGCAAGTTTGTCCACAGTGGACAGAAGTTCGACATCCACGGCGAGTTCACGTTGCCGCGCACGCCGCAGGGGCAGCCGATCGTCATCCAGGCCGGCGACTCCGACGAAGGCCGCGAGTTCGCCGCGAAGACCGCCGACGTCATCTTCAGCCGGCACGGCACCCTCGAGGACGGCCAGGCGTTCTTCCACGACGTCAAGCGGCGGCTGGCCGCGTACGGCCGCGAGCACGGCGAGCTGCTGATCATGCCGGCCGCGACGTTCGTCCTCGGCGACACCGACGCCGAGGCCGAGGAGCACGCGCGCGAGATCCGGCTCCAGCAGGTCCGGCCGGCCACCGCGATCCAGTTCCTCGAGCAGGTGTGGAACCGAGACCTGTCGGACTACGACGTCGACGGCCCGCTGCCGGAGGTCGACCCCGACCCGGGCGCCGAGCCGCTGACCTGGGGCCGCGTCCGGCACGAGAAGGACCAGCTCGCGCTCGCCCGCAAGTGGCGGGCGCTCGCGGAGGAGAAGAAGCTCTCGATCCGCGAGCTGGTGATCGAGGCCACCGCGCGCCAGCAGTTCGTCGGCACTCCGTCGACGGTGGCTTCGACGATCGACGAGTACGTCCAGTCCGACGCGGCCGACGGGTTCGTCCTCGTGCCGCACCTGACGCCGGGCGGCCTCGACGAGTTCGTCGACAAGGTCGTTCCGCACCTGCAGGAACGCGGGGTGTTCCGGACCGAATACACCGGGACGACCCTGCGCGAGCAGCTGTTCTAGGCCGAAGCTCCCGCGGCTACGGCGACGGCCTTCACGTAGTCGCCGTAGCCGGACTTCGCCAGCTTCTCGCCCAGCGCGTAGCACTCGTCGGCGTCGATGAAGCCCATTCGCAGCGCGATTTCTTCGAGACACGCGATGCGTACGCCGGTGCGGTGCTCCAGCACTTGCACGAACTGCCCGGCTTCGAGCAGCGAGTCGTGCGTGCCGGTGTCGAGCCAGGCGAAGCCGCGGCCGAGGTCGACCAGCGACGCCCGGTCCTGGCGCACGTACGCGAGGTTGACGTCGGTGATCTCGAGCTCACCGCGCGCCGACGGCTTCAGCGCGCGGGCGATGTCGACGACCTCGTTGTCGTAGATGTACAGCCCGGTGATCGCCTTGTTCGAGCGCGGCTTCGCCGGCTTCTCCTCGATGGACACCAGCTTGCCGCCGGCGTCGACCTCACCGACGCCGTAGCGCTCGGGGTCCTTCACCGGGTAGCCGAACAGGACGCAGCCGTCGAGGTCGCGCACGGCCTGCTGCAGACGGCCGGAGAAGCCCTGGCCGTAGAAGATGTTGTCGCCGAGCACGAGCGCGACGTCGTCGTCGCCGATGAAGTCCGCGCCGATCACGAAGGCCTCGGCCAGACCGTTCGGGCTGGGCTGCTCGGCGTAGGAGAACGAGAGGCCGAACTGGTCGCCGTTGCCGAGCAGCTTGCGGAACATCGGCAGGTCGGCGGGGGTGGAGATGACGAGGATCTCGCGGATCCCGGCCAGCATCAGCACCGAGATCGGGTAGTAGACCATCGGTTTGTCGTAGACCGGCAGCAGCTGCTTCGACACCGCCTGGGTGATCGGGTGCAGGCGTGTCCCGCTGCCTCCGGCCAGCACGATGCCCTTCATGAACTGCCTCCCTCTCCGCGGCCACGACCCCGCCACCCTACTGGCAGGCACCACGGGCCCGATGGGGAAGCGCTAGAAGGCCGGTCCTTTGCCGAAGTACGCGGCGCAGCGGCCGTTGAGCCACTCGGTGGCGATCTCGAGGACGTTCTTGCCGTCGTCGACCGGCAGCAGCGTCGAGGAGTAGTTCGGGCAGAAGTTGTTGTAGACGCCGGTGATGTGCACCGGGGCGGGCAGCTCGTACCAGTTGCCGCTGCCGAAGTTGTCGTTCGCCAGCAGCACCTGGCCGTTCCCCGGCTGCGGCTGGCCCTTCGCGTTGGTGTAGATCTGCCCGACCATGACGATCCGCACGCCGTTCGGGCCGCCGGGGAAGAGCGTGATCGTCTGCGCGTGCTGGAAGTAGTTGCCGTTCGCGGTGTTCACGCGCGTGCCGGGATCGGTGGGGCTGCCCCAGTTGGCGCCGTCGGGAGAGATCTTGAAGTACGGGTCGCAGTAGCGGTCGCGGAAGTTGCAGATCTCGTAGGCGAAGTAGTACCGGTCGTCGGGCAGCCGCCGGATGATCGGCATGCCGGGCCGGACCCGGTCCGGCGGGATGGCCAGGGTGAGCTGCTTGGTGCCCCAGTTCACGCCGTCGGTCGAGGCGACGCGGTTGAGGACCTGCGCGTACTTCGGTGCCTGCGTCTCGTCGGCGAAGTGGAGCCAGAGCGTGCCGCCGGCGTCGACGGTGAACTCGGGCTCCCAGATGCCGTCGATGTTGTGCGAGCGGGCGGCCTCGGACAGGAAGACCCACGAGCGGCCGCCGTCCTTGCTGGCCCAGACCTTGATCCCGACGCGCCGCTGCGCCCCGGCGTCCTGCCGATAGGAGGCGGCCCAGAGCAAGGTGCCCGCGCGGAGCCGGCCGACCCGCTGCGGCAGTTCGTAGAGCGTGCCGCAGCACATGCCGTACCGGCCGTCGGGATCGTGGACGGCGCCGATCTGGTGGAACGTCTCGCCCTCGTCGGTGCTCTCCATGACGGGCGTGAACTTGCCGCTGGAGTCTTCGCTGGTCAGTGCCGCGATGATGCGCCCGCGGCCGAAGATCGAGTGGTCGAGCCGGACGAGGCGCGCGTAGGAGCCGAGGCCGGGCAGGAGCTGCTTGCGCTCCGCGGCGCTCGCCGGGGTCAGTGTCGCGCAGATCACGATGAGTGACAGCACGAAGGCGAGCAAGCGACGCATTCCGACCCTCTCCAAGCGGTGACCGCGCGATTACAGCACGCGGGCCGGGTCCTTCGTGGACAGTCACACGGCGCATTCGCGCGTTCGAGGGGTTTGCTGCGCCCGTCCGGGTGATCGCTCACGCTGGGCGACGGTAACGCTCCGGCAAAGGGTGCCGAAAGATCACCAGGGGGGCCGGTTGGTGGCCCCGAGGGGGAACGATGAAACTACGGCTGTCCTGCCTGGTGGTCTTGCTGTTGGCGTCCGCGTGCGCTCCGGCGACGGGGTTCGGCACGATCGTCGGGCCGTCGACGTCGGGTTCAGGCTCGGCTTCCGCTGACGTGCCGCCGCCCACGACGTCCGCGGCCCCGGTGCTGCGCGACGTGCCGCCGGAGACGCACACGGGCAAGGGCGAAGGCCAGTTCGCGGTGTCGTGGCCGGCGGACCAGCTGGGCTTCTTCACGTTCGACTGCCCGAAGTGCGGCTCGAACGTGATCATCAGCACCGACGGCGGCGAGTTCGGCCTGGTCAACGCAATCGGCAAGTACAAGGGCACAACGTGGCTCAACACGGAGCCGGACCGCCCGACGCGAAAGGTGACGGTCCTGGCGGACGCGGCCTGGACGGCGACGATCGCGGACTACCGGAGTCTCCCGGAGGCAGCCAAGGAGACGTCGGGCAAGGGCGACGCGGTCCTGCGCGTCCCGGAGGGGATCCAGCACGTCCACTTCAAGGCGAAGACCCGCGGCAACATCGGGCTGTGGGTGCAGTCGGAAGACCTTCGCGACCTGCTGGTCAATGAGATCGGCGACGTCGAGGTGGACCGGGAAGTTCGTGGCCCGGCGTACCTGAGGGTCGACGGTTATGAAGCGACGTGGACGGTCACGCCGTCCTGAGCGGGCACCCGGAGCCGGGTGCCCGCGGCGGCGTCACCGGTAGTTGGTGAACTGCAGCGCGATCTCGAAGTCCTTGCCCTTCAACAGGGCGATGACCTCCTGCAGCTGGTCCTTCTTCTTGCCCGAGACCCGAAGCTGGTCGCCCTGGATCTGCGCTTGCACGCCCTTGGGACCTTCGTCGCGGATGAACTTGGCGATCTGCTTCGCCTTGTCCGAGGCGATGCCCTGGATGATCTTGCCGCCGAGCTTGTAGATCTTGCCCGACAGGGCCGGCTCGTCCGCTTCGAACGCCTTCAACGAGATGCTGCGCTTGATCAGCTTCTCCTTGAACACCTCGACCGCGGCCAGCGCGCGCTCCTCCGTCTCGGACTCGATCGCGATCGCCTCCTCGCCGGACCAGTTGATCGTCGTGCCCGTGCCGCGGAAGTCGAAGCGCGTGCCCAGCTCCTTGCTCGCCTGGTTCAGCGCGTTGTCCACCTCCTGGCGGTCGACCTTGCTCACGACGTCGAAAGAGGGATCCGCCACGTGTCCTCACACCTCGTACTCGCTAGTCAGGGGCCACCCAGCCTAGCCCCGGGTATCCCGGTTGACCCCCACCGGGAGCCGTTGGGTAAGCTTCTTTCCGGCCGGTACGCCCGGTCTTGGCGGGTTACCCGAGTGGCCAAAGGGGACTGGCTGTAAACCAGTTGGCTTACGCCTACGGGGGTTCGAATCCCTCACCCGCCACACTCGATAGCGAGAGAGCCTCGTCTGCGGAATGCGCAGACGAGGCTCTCTTCGTTGTGTCTCTTGGGGGTCGAACCCCCAAACCCCCGCCAGGGGACTCCGCCGCCCTGGACCCCCGCCGTGGTCGCCTTTGCCGGGAACCGGAGAACGGCCGGCTTCCCTTGGGGGAGAGGGAAACCGGCCGTCCGGGTGGCGGCGTTCGGGGTTACGCCGCCTGGGGGACCGGTGTCGAAGCCGGGGTCAATGCGAGGTCCAGGACCTCGCGGACGTTCGCCACCGCGTGGACGTCCAGCTGGGACAGCACCTCGGCCGGCACGTCGTCCAGGTCCGGCTCGTTGCGCTGGGGGATGATCACCGTCTTCATCCCGGCCCGGTGGGCCGCCAGCAGCTTCTGCTTCACGCCGCCGATCGGGAGGACGCGGCCCGTCAGGGACACCTCGCCCGTCATCGCCACGTCCGGTCGGACCACCCGTCCCGACAGCAGCGACGCCAGCGCCGTCGTCATCGTCACGCCCGCCGACGGCCCGTCCTTCGGGACCGCGCCCGCCGGGACGTGGACGTGGATGCCCCGTTCGCGCAGGTCGCCCACCGGGAGCTCCAGCTCCGCGCCGTGCGAACGCAGGTAGGACAGCGCGATCTGCACCGACTCCTTCATCACGTCGCCGAGCTGGCCGGTCAGCTGCAGCCCGGACGCGCCGGACTCCTGGTCCGCCAGCGACGCCTCGATGTACAGGACGTCACCGCCGGCACCCGTCACCGCCAGGCCCGTAGCCACACCCGGGGTCGCGGTCCGCTGGGTCGACGCCGGCAGCGACGACTCCGGCACGTGCCGCGGACGGCCCAGGTAGGTCTCCAAGTCGGAGGCGTCGAGGGAAAGCGGCAGCGAAACCTCGTCCAGCGCCACCTTGGTCGCGATCTTCCGCAGCACCTTCGCGATCGTGCGGTTCACGTCGCGCACGCCCGCCTCGCGGGTGTACTCGGCCGCGATCCGGCTGAACGCGGCGTCCGTCAAACCCACGTCCGAAGTGCCCAGGCCGGCTCGCTCCAGCTCCCGGGGGAGCAGGTGGTCGCGGGCGATGGTGACCTTCTCGTGCTCGGTGTACCCGTCCAGCGTGACGAGCTCCATGCGGTCCAGCAGCGGGCCGGGGATGGTCTCCAGCGCGTTGGCCGTCGCCAGGAACACGACGTCGGACAGGTCCAGCTCGACCTCGAGGTAGTGGTCGCGGAACGTGTGGTTCTGCTCCGGGTCCAGCACTTCGAGCAGCGCCGCCGTCGGGTCGCCGCGGTAGTCGGCGCCGACCTTGTCGATCTCGTCGAGCAGCACGACCGGGTTCATCGAGCCGGCTTCCTTGATGGCGCGGACGATCCGGCCGGGCAGCGCGCCGACGTACGTGCGGCGGTGGCCGCGGATCTCCGCCTCGTCGCGGATGCCGCCGAGGGCGACGCGGACGAACTTGCGGCCCATCGCCTTCGCGACGGACTCACCCAGCGACGTCTTGCCGACTCCGGGAGGGCCCGCGAGGGCGAGCACGGCGCCGGAACGGCGTCCGCCGACCGGGCCGAGACCCGATTCCGCGCGGCGCTTCCGCACGGCCAAGTACTCGATGATGCGTTCCTTGACGTCGTCGAGGCCGGCGTGGTCGGCGTCGAGCACCGCTCGCGCGGCCGCGATGTCGTAGACGTCCTCGGTGCGCTCGTTCCAGGGCAGCTCCAGGACGGTGTCCAGCCAGGTGCGGATCCAGCCGCCCTCGGGGGACTGCTCGGACGTGCGGTCCAGCTTGTCCACCTCGGCCAGCGCGGCCTTCTTCACGGCGTCGGGCAGTTCGGCGCCTTCGACGCGGGCGCGGTAGTCGTCGTCCTGCGCGGTGCCGTCGAGCTCGCCGAGCTCCTTGCGGATGGCCTCGAGCTGGCGGCGCAGCAGGAACTCCTTCTGCTGCTTCTCCATGCCCTCGGCGACGTCCTTGCGGATCGTGTCGGTCACCTCGAGCTCGGCCAGGTGCTCCTTGCTCCACTCGAGCGCCTTTTCCAGGCGCGCGCTGACGTCGAGCGTGGTCAGCAGTTCGAGCTTCTGCTCGGTGTCGAGGTAGGGCGCGTTGCCGGACAGGTCGGCGATCGCGGAGCCGTCCTCGACCTGCTGGACGGCGTCGATCAGCTGCCAGCCGCCGCGCTGCTGGAGGATCGAGATGACGACGGCCTTGTACTCGGCCGCGAGCTGCGCGGTCCGGTCGTTGGTGGTCTCGGTGGCGTCCTCGGCGTGCACCCAGCGGGCCGCGCCGGGGCCGTCGGCCATGCGGCCGACGAGCGCGCGGGAGGTGCCGCGCAGCAGGACGGCGGCCTTGCCGCCGGGCACGCGGCCGATGCGCTCGACCGTCGCGACGGTGCCGTATTCGGCGTACTCGCCGTGGACGCGCGGGACGATGAGGACCTCGGCCTTGGTGGCACCGGCGGTCGACCGGATGCCGGGGAAGGACGCCTGGCTCGGCGTGTTGGCCTGGGCGGACTCCACCGCGGCCCGCGTCTCGGTGTCGGTGAGGTCGAGCGGGACGACCATGCCCGGCAGCACGACGTCGTCATCGAGCGGGAGCACGGGCAGGAGGCGGGTGTCGGACATGTGCACTCCTCGTGTAGTTGAGTCTGCCTAGCTCAACTCTCCGATGGGTGCGTTTGTTTCCGATGGTGCGTTCGCCCACAGCGATCGGGGAAACCGCAGGTCAGGCGCGGGGTTTCTCCCCGATGCCGCACCACGCGTACGGACGGGCTTCCGCCTCGAGCGCGTTGAGCTTGCGGTCGGGCCGCCAGTCCGGCAGGTGCACGATGCCCGGTTCGAGCAGCGGCCAGTCGCCGAACAGCGGCTCGATCTCCTCGCGGTCGCGCAGCCACACCGGGTTGCTCGTCTTCCGGTACTGCTCGACGAACCAGCGCAGCCCGGCCAGGGACTCACCCTCGCCGTCACCCTCGCTCATCTGCGAGATCGCCAGCCAGCTCCCGGGCGCGAGCTTGTCCCGGTACGCCTTCAGGAGGCCGATGGGGTCGTCGTCCGGTCCGACGAAGTGCAGCACCGCCATCATCATCAGGCAGACGGGCTTCGAGAAGTCGATGAGCCGCTTCGTCTCTTCGGCGCGCAGCACGGCCTTCGCGTCCCGCATGTCGGCCTGGACGATGCCCGCCCAGTCCGTCGCCGCCTCCTCTTCGAGGATCAGCGTCGCGTGCGCGACCGCGACCGGCTCGTAGTCGACGTACACGACTGTCGCGTCGTGGTCCTCGGGCAGCTCGGCCTCGACGACCTCGTGCACGTTGCCGGCCGTCGGAACCCCGGAACCGAGGTCGACGAACTGCCGGATCCCGGCTCGCAGCGCGGCTCGCACCGCGCGGTTCATGAACTCGCGGTTCTGCTTCGACCCGGGCCGCACCAGCGGCCACTGCTGTTCCATGCGCCGGCCGAACTCGCGGTCCACGGCCCAGTTCTGCGTGCCGCCCAGGTACCAGTCGTAGATCCGGGCCGCGGACGGCTTCTCGGTGTCGACGCCTTCGGGTGCTCTCGGCGCGGAATCCCGCTGATCGGTCACTTCCGGCTCCCCTCGCTCTCCGGGAGCCAGCCTATAAGGACTGGCGACCAGGGGTAATCCGCCAGTGGTTCAGCGAACGGCTGGTCGACGCTGCCAGTACGTCCACAGCGGCCGGTACCCCTGCGCGTACCAGAACGGCGTCGACAGCGGGTTCGCCGCCGCGTGGTGCAGGAGGACGACGTCGGCGCCCTCTTCGTCCAGGACGTGGTGGGCGTGGGTGGCCAGCGCGGTACCGACGCCGGACGAGCGCGCCTCCCCCGCGACGGCCAGCGACGACAGGTAGCCGACGCGGCCGGCGGCGACCCGGTCGCTGATCCACTGCGTCTCGCCCGGGTGCTGGACGTTCACCATGCCGAGCGGACGGCCGTACAGCTCGGCGATCCACAGCGGCGGTTCCGGGCGGTCCAGCTGTTCGGCCAGGTCCTTGGCCATGATGTCTTCGACGCCCTTGCGCAGGTTGACCGTGCCGTACTGCGCGTCGAAGGAGTGCAGCTCGAGCCCCAGCGAGACGACGGTTCCGAGGTCGCCGGGCTCGGCGCGGCGGATCTTGACGCCGGGCGTGCCGCGCGGGCCCGCCGGGACCATCCGGTCGGCCGGGCGGACCGCGATCACGCGCAGCGGCGCGAAACCGTGGTGCAGCATTTCCCGCGTGCCGGCGGCGTCCCGGCTGGCGCGCGGGACGATCGCCGCGGTCTCGGTGTCGCCACGCTCGGCGACCGCGCGCAGATGTTCATCCCATCGGGTGAGGAGGGCATCGAGGGCTCCCGCGGGCTGCGGACCGGCCAGCTGGAGGTCGAGGCGGTGCTCGGTCAGCGCCCGCCACGGCGCGTTCGGGGCGTCCTGGTCGACCTGGATGCGCGAGGCGAGGCCGGACGCGGCCGAGTCGCCAGTCGCCACCTCCAGCACCACGGCGCTTTCGGCCGCTTCGAAGGGAGAAGAACCGGGGAGCAGGGGATCCACCGCCGCGAGCCGGGCCGCGTGTTCGGTGGCAATCACGTCGCTGTGCATGGGCTCATTGAAGCGCGACTCGGGATGGCGTGCGTACGGAGCCACCCCTGCTTCGGTCACCCGATGTCTTCGGGGGTCCGGGTGGCGGAGCCCCCGGCCCGGGGCGAAGCCCCGGTTGGCACAGATGTTTCACCCCTTGGTCCACGCAGGTCAGCGCCATCGAGGCATTGTTAACCCTGGGGTGATCTCCTACTGTCTCGAAAGGGACGCGGGTACGCCCTACGGGGTACGGTATGGCCCTTGTCCACACCCGAAGTCACGGATCAGCACCGGTGGACAAGCCGGGAGGGAAGGTCGGATGCCGGACACCAACGCCCACGGCGACGCCGTCGCACAGGCGCAGCCCGGGCCGGGAGCCGCTTCCGGGACACCGCCCGTTTCCGCCGAGGCCCGCACCGACGAGCGCCGGTTCCGCGCGTACACCTTCGCCGTCCTGAGCATCGGGCTCGTCGCCGCGTTCGCCGTCGGCTCCTGGCTGCCGTTCCACTGGGACAGCAGGCTGCTGTGGATCGGGCCGGTGCTCGCGGTCGCGTTCCTGCTCGCCGAACAGCTCGGCATCAACGTCGACGTCCGCAGCGGCATCTCGTGGACCATCTCCTTCACCGAGATCCCGCTCGTCATCGGGTTCTTCGTCGCGCCGTTCGAGGTCGTGCTGGCGGCGCACCTGGTCGCCGGCATCGGCACGCTGCTCGCGCGCAAGGTCGCCGGCCGCGTCCTCTACAACGCGGGCGCGTTCCTGCTCGAGATCACCGGCGCCTTCGCGGTCGCCGGACTGGTCAAGTACGCCGTAGGCGCGGGTGTCGGCGACAAGATCCCGTGGGTCGCCGCGCTGGCCGGCACGCTCACCGCGCCGCTGGTGAGCACGCTGCTCGCGCTGGCCGCGGTCCGAGTCCTGCGACGCCGCATGCGGGTCAGCACCGCGGTCCGGCTCACCGCGCGGATCCTGGTCGTCGGCTTCGTCAACGCGTCCGTCGGCCTGTCCGGCTACCTCGTCATCTCGAACACGCCCAAGGCGTGGCCGCTGGTGCTCGCCGTCTTCCTCGGCCTCACCGCGCTGTACTGGGCCTACTCCGACCTGCTGCGCGAGCAGCGGGACATGGAGGCGCTCTCCGACGTCAGCCTGATGGTGGCCCGCTCCGGCCAGCAGGCCGCGGCGCGTCCGGCCAGCCGCGCGGACGAGCTCGTCGGCGGCGTCGACGTCCGCGAGTGGGCCACGATCGCCGAGCGCATCAAGGACCAGCTCGCCGCGGGCCGCGTCGTGCTGAGACTCCGGCTCGAACCGAAAGACACCATGCGCGTGGTCGTCGCCGGTGACGACCTGCCGCCCGCCGACCCGGCCGCCGACGACCCGCTGCTGCGCCTGCCCGGCGCGCACGTCCGGCACTTCCGGATCACCGAGGCCAATCCCGACGTCCGCGCGGCGCTGCTCGACCGCGGCGCGCAGGAGGCGCTCGTCGTCCCGCTGCGCAGCGCGAACCAGCTGCTCGGCGTCGTCGAGGCGCACGACCGGCTGTCCCGCTGGCGCGGCTTCGGCAAGTACGACGTCCAGCTGCTCGGCACGATGGCCAGCCACCTCGCGACGTCGCTGGACAACCGGCGCCTGCTCGCGACCCTGCGCCACGACGCCTACCACGACCCGCTCACCGGGCACCTCAACCGGCCGGGCTTCCGGCAGGTGGCGAAGGAACCGTTGCGGGACTTCGCGAACGCCGTGGTGCTGCGGATCGACCTCGACGTCTTCTCGACGGTCAGCGACGCGCTGGGCTACGCCTGGGCCGACCGGATGGTGATCGCCGCCGGCCGCCGCATCCGCGACGCGCTCGGCCCCGACGTCCCGCTCGCCCGCCTCGAAGGCGCGTCGTTCGCGGCGCTGCTCGTCGGCTGCCCGCCCGAAGACGCCCACACCGCGGCGGAACGGCTGCGCGAAGAGCTTTCCGCGCCCTACCCGGTGGACCGGCTGTCGGTCGAGGCCAACGCGATGATCGGCTACGCGACGACGACGCCCGAGGAGTCCGGCGACGTCGTCGACATCGAAGGCCTGCTCCAGCGCGCCGATGTGGCCGTTCGCGCGACCAAGGGCGGCGAAGAGGTCCGCGGGTACGTGCCGAGCATGGGCCAGATCTTCCTGCGCCGCTTCCAGATGGTCACGCAGTTCCGGCAGTCCCTCGAAGACGGCCAGGTCAGCGTCCACTACCAGCCTAAGATCACCCTGCCGAACCGGCAGGTGGCCGGCGTCGAGGCACTGGTCCGCTGGGTGCACCCGGAGTTCGGCAGGCTCGGCCCGGACGAGTTCGTCCCGGCCATCGAGGCGGCCGGCCTGATCGGCGTGCTGACGTCGTTCGTGCTCGGCGAGGCGCTCAAGCGCTGCCGCAAGTGGCTCGACGAGGGCCTGCGGATCTCGGTGGCGGTCAACCTGTCGGTGCGCAACCTGGCCGACGAGGACTTCCCGAACAAGGTGGCCCGCGAGCTGGAGCGCGTCGGCATCCCGCCGGAGCTGCTGACGTTCGAGCTGACGGAGTCCGGCGTGATGTCGGACCCGCAGAAGGCGCTGCCGATCCTGCGCGAGCTGCACTCGCTGGGCATCACCCTCGCCGTGGACGACTTCGGCACGGGCTACTCGTCGCTGGCCTACCTGCGGCAGCTGCCGGTCGACCAGGTCAAGATCGACAAGAGCTTCGTCCTCGGCATGGGCACCGACCTCGGCGACCTCGCGGTGGTGCGGTCGATCGTCGAGCTGGGGCACTCGCTCGGGCTGACGGTGGTCGCGGAAGGCGTCGAAGAGGACGTGGCGCGCGATCAGCTCGAGGCGATGGGCTGTGACGTCGCCCAGGGCTACCTGATCTCGCGCCCGCTGCCGGAGGACCGCCTCGAGGCGTGGCTGCAGGCCCGCACGGCACGCTCTCCGGGACGCCACTCCGAGACCGTGCTTACGCTGCTGACCTGAGGTTTCGTGCTACGGGGACCCCGGTTGCACGGCCGGGTGAAGCCCCTTGGTAATCTTTCCAAGTCCTCGCGAGAGGCCAGGCCCCTTTAGCTCAGTCGGCAGAGCGTCTCCATGGTAAGGAGAAGGTCTACGGTTCGATTCCGTAAAGGGGCTCACGACCTCAGCCGCGTCACGCCTGCGTGTCGCGGCTTGGGTCATGTAAGGGCGGTGTAGCTCAGTTGGCAGAGCAAGCGGCTCATAATCGCTGTGTCGCCGGTTCAAGTCCGGCCACCGCTACGCGGTAACGACCGGGGCTCGCCCCCGGGACCTGAGAGAGAAGGAAACGCTGTGGCTGCCACCGACGTGCGACCCAAGATCACGCTGGCGTGCGAAGAGTGCAAGCACCGCAACTACATCACCAAGAAGAACCGGCGCAACAACCCGGATCGCCTGGAGATGAAGAAGTTCTGCCCGAACTGCGGTACGCACCGGACTCACAAAGAGACCCGCTGAGTAGCGCGTTCTCACCAGCTTCGAAGAGCCGCCCCGGACCACCGGGGCGGCTCTTCTGCTGTTGGTAGCCTCTCCGGGTGCCCTTGGACGAGTCGTTCACCGGACGGGTTTACCCGCCGCAGACCAGCTACGAAGTGAGCCGGGAGAAGATCCGGGAGTTCGCCGACGCGATCGGCGACGGCAACCCCCTCTACCGGGATCCCGAAGCCGCGAAAGCGGCCGGCTACCCGGACGTCATCGCGCCCCCGACGTTCCTCACGATCATCAACCTGGCGTCGATCAACTCGATCGTCTCCGACCCCGAGCTGGGGCTCGACTACACGCGGATGGTCCACGGCGACCAGCAGTTCACCTACAGCCGTCCGGCGCACGCCGGGGACACGCTGCTGCTGACGACGCACATCGACCGGATCATGGCCCGGGCCGGCAACGACTTCATCAACCTGCGCGCCGAGATCACCGACGGCGACGGCGCGCACATCGCCACCACCAAGGCGCAGCTCGTGGTGCGGGGGGAGAACGCGTGAACGCCGGGGACGAACTGCCCGCCCTCGAGGTCCGGATCACCCGCGAGCAGCTGGTGCGCTACGCCGGCGCGGCGCTGGACTTCAACCCGATCCACTGGAACGAGGCGTTCGCGAAGGAGGTCGGCCTCCCCGACGTCATCGCGCACGGCATGCTCACGATGGCCGTCGCCGGCCGCGTCGTGACGGACTGGCTGGGCGACCCGGGCCGCCTGGTCGACTTCAGCGCCCGTTTCACCCGCCCGGTCGTCGTCCCCAACACGGCCGAGGGCGCGCTGGTGGAGATCACCGGCAAGGTCGCCGTGGTCGACGACGAAGGCGTCGCGCGCATCGACCTGGTGGTCAAGTACGACGGCAAGACGGTACTGGGCAAGCCGCAAGCGCTGGTGCGTATTTAGAACGGCGCGGTGTGAGGACGGCATCGGAAGCAGGGCAACGAGGGCCCAGCCCGCCCCCGGCACCCCGATCCGAAGCCAGAACACGGCCGCCGCCACCGGGTCAAGGCATCGTTCCCGCCTTGACGCGGTGCCGCCGGCCGTAGTCACAATCCGGCTTCGGGGTGCCGGCAGCCACTCCGGTAGACATCCCGTCTAAGGCAGCTTCAACACACCCAGCACGGCATCGGCCATCCCCTGCTCCCCGCGAGCGTTGGGGTGCATCGGCGCGGCGTGCGAGGTGGGCACCACACCCTCCACCCACCGCGTGTCCGACCCCGAGCAGACGTCGTGGCCCTTGCCGGGCGTCGCCGTGTCCGCGTAGCCCGCGCCGTGGGCGTCCGCTTGGTCCTCGAGCATCTTGTTCAGCTTGCCCAGCGCGCCGCGGAAGTAGTCGACGTCGCCGGCGCCCACCGGGAGGACCGGCCAGCAGCCGTCGCCGTCGGGAAGCACCGTCGGGTAGCCGACGACGACCACCTTCGCCTTCGGCGCCTGCTTGTGGATCCGGTCCAGCACCGCGCCCACCTTCGGCGCGGCCGCGTCGATCCGTTCGGCGAGCTGGTCGTGGCCGCCCGCGGTGAGCCGGTCCCGGCACGGCGACCCGGACCGGTGCGCCGTCGCGCACGACGACGCGAGCTGCAGGAAGCCGACGTCGTTGCCGCCGATGCCGAGCGTCACCAGCGTCGTCTTCGCGGTGACCGCGTCCAGCTGGGGTGGGTTGGTGCCGTTCGACGTCTTCTGCGCGGCGGTCAGGTTCGCGGTCGTCGCGCCGCTGCAGCTGGCGTCGGCGAACTCGGCCGGCTTGAGGTCCGCCGAGACGAGGCGGGGGTAGTTGTCGTCGGACCGGTCGCAGCCGGGCGGGGTCCCGACGTTCTTCCCGGTGCGCGGCGAGGCCGTGTAGGAGTCACCCAGCGCGACGTAGCGGCCGGTGCCGTCGCCGGTGGCCGCGCCCGCCGGCGGCGCGGACGACGAGCCGTGATCCCACTTGTAGTACCCGAAAGCCAGAAGCCCGACCACGAGTACCACGACGAGGCAGCCGCCCCCGCTGTTCTTCGCCACACCTTCGTTTCTACCGAACCAGGACTGGCGGGAACCTAGTCAATCCGGGTGACGTGCCGGGCGAAGAGATCGTTCCCGAGGCCGCGGTGGACGTTGATCTCCTAGCGCCGCCGCCAGTTCCCGGCCAGACGGCAGTTGTTCGCCGGGCGACCCTGTGTGGGTGAGCGACGGTTGCGGGAGAACGCGATCACGGCGAGGGTGGGCGCGTTCGATGACGTCTTTCGAGAAAGGCAGAAGCGCAGTGAGCCTGAACCTGAACAAGCTCGTCGACAAGGCCTACGAGGACAAGACGATCAAGGAGCTGCTGGACGCGCCGCCGTCCGCGCTCGAAGGGCTCACGCCGAAGCACGACGAACTGCTGGCCGAGCTGAAGATCAAGACCATCCGTGACCTCGCGAAGTGGAAGTTCGCCGCGAAGGCCCAGGCGCTCGCGACCCTCGCCGACAGCGAGAGCTGACGCCTCAGGCGGTCAGCTCGGCCGCCAGCTCCAGGGCGTGGTCGACGTCCTTCGCGACGTAGTGCAGGTCGATCAGCACTTCGGTGACGCCCTCCTCGCGGGCCACGTCCAGGCACGGCGCCACGTCCGCGACCGTCTCGACCCCGGTACCCGCGCGCGGGTTGATCCGCAGCACGCGCCGCAGGGTGCCGGGGTCACGTCCGGCCTTCTCCGCCGCTTCCCGCGCGACCGACCAGAGGCCGGTCAGGTACTGCTGCGGCATCCAGCCGGCCAGCCAGCCGTCGGCCCGGCGGCCCACCCGGGCCAGCGCCGGCGGCGAAAACCCGCCGAGGAGCACCGGCGGCCGCGGGTCCTGCGCCGGGCGCAGGCCGACCGTCGACGGCGCGATCCGCCACTGCGGGCCCTCGTGCGCCACCGGGTCGCCGGTCCAGATCGCGTCGAGCGCGTCGAGGATCGCGTCGAGCCGCTTGCCGCGCCCGTCCCACGGCACCCCGGTCGCGAAGTACTCCTCGCGCAGCCAGCCGAGCCCGAGGCCGACGTCCAGCCGGCCGCCGCTGGCGAGGTCGAGCGAGGTCAGAGCCCGGGCGAGCAGCACCGGGGAATAGACCGGGCCGGTCAGCGCGCTCATCCCCAGGCGGGCCGTGCGGGTCACGGCGGCCGCGGTGGCCAGCGTGGTGAACGGGTCCGCGAAGGTCTCGAACTCCTTGGGGTACGGGTGCTCCGGCGTCCCGCCGCCCGGGTAGAGGTCCGACGGCTCCCGGGGCGTCAGGATCCGGTCGCCGACCCACAGCGAACCGAAGCCGAGGTCCTCCGCGGCGGTCGCGAAGCGCGCGACGGCGGCAGGGTCGGCGAGGGGGCCGTACTGGGGGAGCGCCAGCCCGAGCCGCATCCCGCTCACCGGTCCACGACGGACGGACGTGGCGGAGCGGCCGGCTGGCCGCTTTTCAGGAGGTCTGGGTGGCGGCGCCCCCGGCCCGGGGCGAAGTCCCGGTTGTCACAACCCGCTTTCCGGGGGTCCGGGATGCTCGTCATGGCGGACATCCTGGCATGATCGGGTGGCCGGCGGGGAGTATTCCGCTGGCCGGCCGGGGTGCGGCGGTCGATCGGGGGGCGCGGTTGCGGGCTCTCGTGAGGCTTGCCGTAGACTTCGGGACTTGGAACGCACTACGGTCATCCCCGCCTGGATGGTGGGGATGATGGAATGCGTCCTCCGGGGCTCCGAGCGATCGGGGCTCCACAGGGGTGTAGCTCAATTGGCAGAGCAGCGGTCTCCAAAACCGCAGGTTGCAGGTTCAAGTCCTGTCACCCCTGCGTAACGGAACTGGTGGAGCGAAGGAGTGGTCGTGAGCGACAGCGACGCCAGCGGCGGCGAGCAGGAGCAGGACGGTACCGGGTCCAAGCCCGAGAGCCAGTCCCGCCCGGTCACAGCCGCTGCCAGGCGTGAACGCCGCGCGACCGCTCGTCCGGCGGGCAAGTCCGCGGCACGTGCGGACGACAAGTCCCGGCCGGCCGGGAAGTCGGGGGAGAAGACCGCCTCCGACGCGAAGGGCGCTCCGACCCCCAAGCGGGACCAGAAGCCGAAGAAGGCGTCGGTGTTCGCGCGGCTGATCCGCTTCATCCGCGAGGTGTGGGCGGAGCTGCGTAAGGTCATCTGGCCGAACCGCAAGCAGATGGTCACCTACACCGTGGTCGTGCTGGCCTTCGTGGTGTTCATGGTGGCCCTGGTCAGCGTGCTCGACCTGGCATTCAAGTGGGGCATCGGCAAGATCTTCGGCTGACGCGCCCCGGCGCGCGCCGATAGGGGCCCAGGTCCCGGCCTGACCCCGACAATGATCAACTGAGAGGACGGAACGTGACCTCCGACAACGGCACATCAGCCGGTCATGACCTGACCGAGCTTTCCGACGAGCAGGTGCACGCGGCACTCGGTGACGAGGAGTCCGCGCACCTCGAGCCCGTCGAGGTGTCCGACGAGGTCGACGAAGCCGCTTCCACCGAAGACGAAGGCACCGAAGACGTGGCCGAGGCCGCGTCCGAGGAATCCGAGGACGAGGCCGAGCCCGCCGCGGACGACGAGGACCCGGTCGCGAAGCTGCGTTCCGAGCTGCTCGCCGCGCCCGGCGAGTGGTACGTCGTGCATTCGTACGCCGGGTACGAGAACAAGGTGAAGACCAACCTCGAGACCCGGACCACGACGCTGGACGTCGAGGACTACATCTTCCAGATCGAGGTCCCGACCGAAGAGGTCACCGAGATCAAGAACGGCCAGCGCAAGCAGGTGCAGCGCAAGGTGCTGCCCGGCTACATCCTGGTCCGGATGGACCTGAACGACGCCTCGTGGAGCGCGGTGCGCAACACGCCGGGTGTCACCGGGTTCGTCGGCGCCACCTCGCGGCCGTCGCCGCTGACCGTGGACGAGGTGCTGAAGTTCCTCGCCCCGAAGGTCGAGAACGAAGCCCCGGCGAAGGGCGGCAAGGGCGAGTCCACCGCGACCGCGGCCCCGCTCGGCGGCCCGGCCGTCGAGGTCGACTTCGAGATCGGCGAGTCGGTCACGGTCATGGACGGCCCGTTCGCCACGCTGCCGGCGACGATCTCCGAGGTCAACGTCGACGGGCAGAAGCTGAAGGTCCTGGTGTCGATCTTCGGCCGGGAGACCCCGGTCGAGCTGTCGTTCAACCAGGTCTCCAAGATCTGACGGCCGCCGCGCGGCCGCAGTCCCCACGTCCACGGCAGGTACGCGGGGAACGTAGTACAGGACAGGAAAAGAAATGCCACCCAAGAAGAAGAAGCTTGCGGCGATCATCAAGCTGCAGATCAAGGCGGGTGCGGCCAACCCCGCGCCGCCGGTCGGCCCGGCTCTGGGTCAGCACGGCGTCAACATCATGGAGTTCTGCAAGGCCTACAACGCCGCGACCGAGTCGCAGCGTGGGGACGTCGTCCCGGTCGAGATCTCCGTGTACGAGGACCGGTCGTTCGACTTCAAGCTGAAGACGCCGCCGGCCGCGCGCCTGCTGCTCAAGGCCGCTGGTGTCGAGAAGGGCTCCGGCGAGCCGCACAAGACCAAGGTCGCCAAGGTCACCTGGGACCAGGTCCGCGAGATCGCCAAGACCAAGGAGTCCGACCTCAACGCGCACGACATCGACCAGGCGGCGAAGATCATCGCCGGCACCGCCCGCTCCATGGGCATCACGGTCGTCGACGCCTGAGGTCTGCAGCACCAGAAGTACGTGGGAGAGCCGGGTGCGGCTCGTCACCACACTGATCCACTTTGACTTAAGGACAGAAGCATGACCAAGCACAGCAAGGCTTACCGCCAGGCTGAAGAGCTCATCGACAAGGCGCGCCTGTATGCGCCACTCGATGCCGCGAAGCTGGCGAAGGAAACCTCCAAGACCAAGATGGACGCGACCGTCGAGGTCGCGATGCGTCTCGGTGTGGACCCGCGCAAGGCCGACCAGATGGTCCGCGGCACCGTGAACCTGCCGCACGGCACCGGTAAGACCGCTCGCGTCATCGTCTTCGCCGTCGGCGACAAGGCCGCCGAGGCCGAGGCCGCCGGCGCGGACGCGGTCGGCACCGACGAGCTGATCGAGCGCATCCAGGGTGGCTGGCTCGACTTCGACGCCGCGATCGCGACGCCGGACCAGATGGCCAAGGTGGGCCGCATCGCCCGCATCCTCGGCCCGCGTGGCCTGATGCCGAACCCGAAGACCGGCACGGTGACCCCCGCGGTCGAGAAGGCCGTGAAGGACATCAAGGGCGGTAAGATCAACTTCCGCGTCGACAAGCAGGCCAACCTGCACCTGGTGATCGGCAAGGCTTCCTTCGACACGGAGAAGCTGGTCGAGAACTACGCGGCGGCGCTGGACGAGATCCTCCGCGCCAAGCCGTCGTCGGCGAAGGGCCGTTACCTGAAGAAGGTCACCTTCACCACGACGATGGGCCCGGGCATCCCGGTCGACCCGCTGCGGACCCGCAACCTCCTTTCCGAGGACGCGAACGTCTGAGTCGGACATCACCGGAAAGGGCGTCCCCGCTTGCTGCGGGGGCGCCCTTTCTTCGTGTCTCATGGAGGTCATGCCGACTTTCGCGTCGTTCGACGGCCTCCGGTTGAACTACACCGTCTGGGAGGGCGACGCCGCCCACCACCCGGTGCTGCTGCAACACGGCTTCGCGGCCGACACGAACGCGAACTGGATCTCGACCGGCGTGGTCGCGGCGCTGCGAAAGGCCGGCCTGACGGTGATCGCCCTGGACGCCCGCGGCCACGGCCGTTCGGAGAAGCCCCACGACGAGCGCCGCTACACGGGCGACAGCATGGCCCGCGACATCTCGGCGCTGCTCGACGAGCTGGGCCTCGACGAGGTGTCCCTGGTCGGCTACTCGATGGGCGCGATCATCGCCCTGGCAGCGACGGCGGCGGACAAGCGCATCCGCTGCCTGGCCACGGGCGGCGTGGGCTCGGGCATCGTCGACTTCGGCGGCGTCGACCTGCGGGTGGTGAAACCGGCGGAGATCGCTTCGGCGTTGCTGGCCGAGGATCCTTCGACGGTCCCGCCGTCCGGAGTGCCGTTCCGGCTGCTGGCCGACGCGGTCGGTGGGGATCGCCAAGCGTTGGCCGCGGTGGCGCTGGCGTCGCAGGAGGGTCACCTCGACCTGTCGTCGATCGGCGTGCCGACGCTGGTCTTGGCGGGAGATCAGGACGTGTTGGCGGCCGAGCCGGAGCGCTTGGCGGCGGCGATCGCGGGGGCGCGGCTGGTCCGGATCCCGGGTGACCACATGACGGCGGTGACGTCGCCGGCGTTTTCCGAGGCGCTGGTCGCGTTCTTGACCGCTCCTCGCTGAGTCAGCTGGTCGGCGGCGCCGCCGGGCACGGCGTGGGTTCGTTGGTGTGCGCGACGATCAGCCACTGGCTCTTCTCGACCTTCTGCACGGTGAACGCGCCGAGCGCCGGACCGCCCTTGATGCCGAACCGGCACGAGCTGATCGTGAACCGGTCGCCGGGCAGGGGCTCCGACACGTACGACGGCATCGACTCGGCGTAGTCGTTCTTGCTGGTGACCTTGCGGTTCAGCTCGTGCACCGCGACCTGGCAGTCGGCGTACCCGAGGTCCTGGGCGAACTTCTGCTGGACGGGCTCGTCCATCCGCCCGCAGGCTTGCGGGACCAGGTTCTGCGCGACGGCGTCGTAGACCTCGCGGACGGCTTCGTACGGGCTGGTCGAGAGGATGTGGTTGGTCTGGTACTTCCCGCCGCCCTCCTGGGCCAGCTGGGCCGACGACTTGCCCGCGTCGTTCGGGAAGAAGTGGTTGTACAGCCAGGTTCCCGCCACACCCAGGATCACGATCGCCAGGACCCACGCGATGACCTTCTTGCCCAGCCAGCTCAGCCACTTCGGTGCCCGCCGGCGCTCGGCCGGGACGAGTTGGTAGCCCGGGGGAATGGCCGGCGGTTGCCCGCCCTGCTGCGGCGGGACCGCCTGGACCACCCCGGCATCGGGGGAGGGTGCCGGATGGTTGCCTTGCTGGGACTGCGTGAACTTCAAGTAGTCCTGGAACTGCTGGAATTGCCTGAACTGCTCCAGCTGGTCCGGATCCATCGGCGGCTGAGAAGCGGGCGCGTTCGAGCCCGTTGGTTCGATGTCCGAGCCCGGCTTTCCGTCATCGCGCTGCTCCGCCACGTGACCATGATGCCCCACGCCGCCTCGAACGTGGGGGTGGAGAAGGGGTGTCGGCTTGACAAGGTATAGTTCCAGACGTTCTACCGAAGACCGCTGGTTTTCCCCGTTCGCACGGGGAACGAAGGTCCCGCACTCGCCGGGCGGCCCGCGCAGGAGGAACGAGGCTCGGCACCACCGTGTGCCGTACAACGCCCCGCGCCTGCTTGCGCGAGGGCGTTTTGTCGTTTCGGGGGCCCCTCGACGCCAGTGGAAACACTAGCCAAGAGAGGAGGCGACCATGGCGAAGCCCGACAAGGTGGCGGCCGTCGCCGAGATTGCGGAGAGCTTCCGCACCAGCTCGGCCACCGTCGTTACCCAGTACACCGGCCTCTCCGTGTCCCAGCTGTCCCAGCTGCGCCGCGCTCTCGGCACCAGTGCCAAGTACCGGGTCGCGAAGAACACCCTCGTCAAGCGTGCTGCCGAAGACGCCGGCGTCACGGGTCTCGAGAACCTGTTCGTCGGCGCGACCGCCATCGCCTTCGTCGAGGGTGAAGCGGTTGACGCCGCCAAGGCGCTTCGCGACTTCGCGAAGGACAACAACGCGCTTGTGATCAAGGGCGGCTACATGGACGGCAAAGCGCTGTCCGTGGACGAGATCAACCGGATCGCCGATCTCGACAGCCGTGAGGTCCTGCTCTCCAAGGCAGCGGGCGCGTTCAAGGCGAAGCTGTCCCAGGCCGCCGCGCTGTTCCAGGCGCCGGCGTCCCAGGTCGCCCGCCTGGCTGCCGCGCTGGAGGAAAAGCAGCGCGAAGCCACCGGTACCGAAGCAGCCGAAGCACCCGCCGAGAGCTGAACCACCCCCCACCCCGAACTTTCTGGTTCGTTTTTCTGAGAGGAAGCCATCATGGCGAAGCTGAGCACCGCCGAGCTGATCGACGCCTTCAAGGAGCTCACCCTCCTCGAGCTGTCCGAGTTCGTGAAGGAGTTCGAAGAGGTCTTCGACGTGACCGCCGCCGCGCCGGTCGCCGTCGCCGCCGCCCCGGGTGCCGCTGCTGCCCCGGTCGCCGAGGAGCAGGACGAGTTCGACGTCATCCTCGAGGGCGCGGGCGACAAGAAGATCCAGGTCATCAAGGTCGTCCGTGAGGTCGTCTCCGGTCTGGGCCTGAAGGAGGCCAAGGAGCTGGTCGAGGCCGCTCCCAAGGCCCTCCTGGAGAAGGTCGACAAGGAGGCCGCCGAGGCCGCCAAGGAGAAGCTCGAGGCCGCGGGCGCCAAGATCTCCATCAAGTGATCTCGGGCGCGTAAGCGCCGAAGCATCACCCGCGAAAGGGCGGGCACCCACTCGGGTGCCCGCCCTTTCGTCTGCCCGGTTGTTGCATCGACGGCCCCCGCAGCGACTCGATGACCATGACCGACCCCGAGCACATCGAGCTCCTCGCGCAGCAGCTGTCCGCGCCCCAGCCCCTGCTGACCCTCTCCGCGGCGGCGGTGGCGGTGCCCGTGTTGTTCCTGCTGGTCGTCGCCGCTTTCACCGTGATCCCCTAGGAGCGGTGTCCGAATAGCCCCGGGTCCCTAAATCGTGGGTTCCGGGCTTCGGGGATCTGCGTCGTTGCCCCGAATGGACTACGTTGCCTGCAGTTGCCGATCACGGCGGGGTGACGATGGAACCAGGGCTGGCCAGAAAAGAAAACTGGTGAGTAACCTGTTCGCACTCAGCTCGTTGCACCTGGTTGACGCGGGTTCTTGGGGCGCCAGGCCCGCACCCGCCGCCGGCATGGGGTGGCATGGGTGTGGCAGCGGGCGCAATGACGCGGAACAGCTCCTGGAGGTGCGATGGGTGCCGAGGTGGTCATCGAAGGTCTGACGAAGTCCTTCGGTAAGCAGGCCATCTGGCGGGACGTCACGCTGACGCTGCCTCCGGGCGAAGTGTCGGCGATGCTCGGACCGTCGGGAACCGGCAAGTCGGTGTTCCTCAAGTCGATGATCGGGCTGCTCAAGCCCGACCGCGGCCGCTGCGTGATCAACGGTGTCGACATCGTCACCTGCTCCGAGCACAAGCTGTACGAGATCCGGAAGCTCTTCGGCGTCCTCTTCCAGGACGGCGCGCTGTTCGGCTCGATGAACCTCTACGACAACGTCGCCTTCCCGCTGCGCGAGCACACGAAGAAGTCCGAGACGGAAATCCGCCGGATCGTCCTCGAGAAGCTCGACATGACCGGTCTGAACGGCGCCGACAAGAAGCTCCCCGGCGAGATCTCCGGCGGTATGCGCAAGCGCGCCGGCCTCGCCCGCGCCCTCGTGCTCGACCCGGAGATCATCCTGGTCGACGAGCCGGACTCGGGCCTCGACCCGGTCCGCACCACCTACATCTCGCAGCTGTTCCTCGACGTCAACGCGCAGATCGACGCGACGTTCCTGATCGTCACGCACAACATCAACCTGGCCCGCACGGTGCCGGACAACCTGGGCATGCTCTTCCGCAAGGAACTGGTCATGTTCGGCCCGCGCGAGGTGCTGCTGACCAGCGAGGAGCCGGTCGTCAAGCAGTTCCTCAACGGCAAGATGCAGGGTCCGATCGGCATGTCCGAAGAGAAGGACTCCGCGCAGATGGCCGCCGAGCAGGCGATGTTCGACGCCGGTCACCACGCGGGCGGCGTCGAGGACGTCACCGGGGTGCCGCCGCAGATGCAGACGACACCGGGCGTGCCGACGCGGATGGGCGGCGTCCGCCGCAAGGACCGGGTCATGGAGATCATGCACCGGCTGCCGGACGCCGCGCAGCAGAGCATCATCGCCTCCCTGTCGCCGGACGAGCAGCGCCACTACGGCGTCAGCCCCCGCCGGGTCGCGCAGGCCCAGCAGCAACAGCAGCAGGCCCCGGTGGGCGCCCGGCAGGGTGACGGCGTCCCGAACCAGCACCACGGCCAGCTGCCCGCCGACCAGGTCGCCCGGATCCCGGGCGGCGGCCAGCCGCCGAGACCCGGCACGCACCGGATGCCACCGAGCAACGGGCCAGGTGGCCGGTGAGTTCTCCCGCATCACAGGCGAAGATTCCCGGGATCGGCATGCTCCGCGAAACCGGGAACCTGTTCGCCCTCGGCCTCGACATCATCCGTGGCCTGTTCCAGCGCCCGTTCCAGCTGCGGGAGTTCATCCAGCAGTCGTGGTTCATCGCGAGCGTGACCATCCTGCCGACGGCCCTCGTGGCGATCCCGTTCGGCGCGGTCATCTCGCTGCAGTTCGGTTCGCTCGCCCGTCAGCTGGGCGCGCAGTCCTACACCGGCGCGGGCTCCGTGCTCGCCACCGTGCAGCAGGCCAGTCCGCTGGTCACCGCGCTGCTGGTGGCGGGCGCGGGCGGCTCCGCCGTCTGCGCCGACATCGGCGCGCGCACCATCCGCGAAGAGATCGCCGCGATGGAGGTGCTCGGCGTCTCCGCGGTGCAGCGGCTGATCGTGCCGCGCACCCTCGCGATGATGCTGGTCGCGCTGCTGCTCAACGGCATGGTCAGCGTCATCGGCGTCCTGGGCGGCTACTTCTTCAACGTCGTGCTGCAGGGCGGGACGCCGGGTGCGTACCTGGCGAGCTTCTCGGCCCTCGCGCAGCTGCCCGACCTCTGGGTCGGTGAGTTCAAGGCGCTGATCTTCGGGTTCATCGCCGCCGTCGTCGCGTCCTACCGGGGTCTCAACCCCTCCGGCGGCCCGAAGGGCGTCGGGGACGCGGTGAACCAGTCGGTGGTCATCACGTTCCTCATGCTCTTCGTCGTGAACTTCGTGATCACCCTGATCTACCTGCAGATCGTGCCCGGAAAGCTGGACTAGCGCCATGACGTTCCTCCAGGGCGCGAAACGCGTCGCCAACCGTCCCTTGCAGACACTGGACACCCTCGGTGACCAGATGTCGTTCTACGGCCGCGCGCTCCTGTGGACGCCGCGAACCCTGCGCCGCTACACGAAGGAAGTCCTCCGGCTGCTGGCCGAGGTGAGCTTCGGCTCCGGCTCGCTCGCGGTCATCGGCGGCACGGTCGGCGTGATGGTCGGCCTGACGCTGTTCACCGGCGTCCTCGTCGGCCTCCAGGGCTACTCGGCGCTGAACTCGATCGGGACGTCGGCCTTCACCGGCTTCCTGACGGCGTTCTTCAACACGCGCGAGATCGCGCCGCTGGTCGCCGGGCTCGCCTTGAGCGCCACGGTCGGCGCCGGGTTCACCGCGCAGCTCGGCGCGATGCGGATCTCCGAGGAGATCGACGCGCTGGAAGTCATGGGCGTGCCGAGCCTGCCGTACCTGGTGACGACGCGGATCATCGCCGGGTTCGTCGCGGTCATCCCGCTCTACATCATCGGCCTGCTGAGCTCGTACCTCGCGTCACGACTGGTCGTCATCTACATCTACCACCAGTCGGCCGGTACCTACGACCACTACTTCGACCTGTTCTTACCACCGCAGGACGTGCTCTATTCGTTCATCAAGGTGCTGATCTTCAGCGTGCTGATCATCCTGTCGCACTGCTACTTCGGGTACCGGGCGACCGGCGGGCCGGCCGGGGTCGGCGTCGCGGTCGGCAAGGCGGTCCGGCTCTCGATCGTCACGGTGTCGATCATGAACTTCTTCATCGGCTTCGCCATCTGGGGAACCGACGTCACGGTAAGGATCGCGGGATGAGGACGCTCCGACGCAGGCTGCTGGGCCTGGCGCTCATCGCCGTGATGGTCGGCGGGGTGGCACTGTCCATCGCCATGTACGACAAGGCGTTCACGTCCGTCGTCACGGTCAAGCTGCAGGCCGACAAGATCGGCAACCAGCTGATCAAGCAGTCCGACGTCAAGGTGCGCGGGCTGATCGTCGGCTCGGTCAAGGACATCGTCGCCACCGACCACGGCGCGGAGCTGACGCTCGCGCTCAGCCCGGAGTCGGCGAAGCTGATCCCGGAGAACGTCTCGGCGCGGTTCCTGCCGAAGACCCTCTTCGGCGAGCGGTTCGTCTCGCTGGAGATCCCGAAGGACCCGTCGGCCAGGACGCTGGCCAGCGGCGACGTCATCCCGCAGGACCGCACGTCGAGCGCGATCGAGCTGGACCAGGCGTTCGAGCACCTGATGCCGGTGCTGCAGGCGGTGCAGCCGCAGAAGCTGTCGGCGACGCTGACCGCGATCTCGACCGCGCTGCAGGGCCGCGGCGACCAGCTCGGCGACACGCTGACGCAGCTGGGCACCTACATCGGCGAGCTGAACCCGCACGAGCCGGAGCTGCAGCACAACCTCAAGGCGCTCGCGGAGTTCTCCGACCACCTCAAGGACGCCGCGCCGGACCTGGTGCAGAGCCTCGACAACCTGAGCACGACGACCCGGACCGTGGTCGACGAGCAGCAGAACCTGTCGAACCTCTACGGCAGCCTGACCCAGGCCTCGGTGGACCTGCAGACGTTCCTGCAGAACAACAAGGAGAACATCATCTCCCTCGCCGACACCGCCCGGCCGACGGCCGAGCTGCTGGCGAAGTACGCGCCGGAGTACCCCTGCGTGATCTCCCAGATGGCCGACAACGTGCCGCTGATCGACCAGGCGCTCGGCAAGGGCACGAACCAGCCCGGCCTGCACGCGACGATCGAGATCATCGTGCCGCGCGGGCCGTACGAAGCGGGCAAGGAGGAGCCGCGGTTCGACGACAAGCGCGGCCCGCGGTGCTACGACATGAAGGACATCCCGAAGCCGTTCCCGTCGGAGCCGCCGGACGGCGCGTTCCAGGACGGCACGAAGCACCAGACCGCGCCGAAGACCGTGGCCGACGGCCTCAACCCGGCCAAGTTCAAGGCCGACGCGGCCGGCGGCAACGGTAGCGGCGGAGATTTGGCCTACTCGCCCGCGGAGCAGGGATTCTTGGCCGACCTCCTCGGCCCGCAGCTCGGCATGAACGCGGCCGACGTCCCGGGCTGGAGCTCACTGCTCGTCGGACCGCTCTACCGCGGGGCGGAGGTGACGGTGAAGTGAGGGGCCTGCTCGCACCGCTGATCAAGCTCGGCGTCTTCGTGGTCG
>NZ_JBFBAG010000012.1:106068-195077 GCF_040682155.1 Amycolatopsis sp. NPDC051371 | reverse complement strand
CTTAAACGTCACCTCACCAACGCCATCTACCAGGCCCTGCTCACCGACCACCAACACCAGCTACAAGCAGCAACTTGACATAGAAGCTTCATTCAGGACGTTTGGTGGGCCGGCGGCGAGCGTGCGACTGGACTTTGCCGGAGCCCTGACCTGGGAGTCCTGAATGACTCATTCAAGACACCGTTCACTCGCGCGCCGAGAGCCGGGCGGGGCAGCTCTTGACCCGACCGGCCACCGCGGACGGGGGCGGTGGGCCAGAATCGGCGGCGTGCAGTTCGCGATCCTCGGGCCGGTCGAAGCCCGCCGCCCCGACGGGACCTCCGTTCCCCTCGGGGGTCCCCAGCTCCGGGGGCTGCTCGCCCTCCTCGCCCTCGACGCCGGCCGCGTGATCAGCGCCGAGCGGCTGATCGACGGCCTGCACGGCGACCACCCGCCCGACGGCGCCGCGGAGGCGCTGCAGTCGCAGGTCTCGCGGCTGCGGCGGCGTCTGCGGGACGGCGGCGCGCCGGACGGTCTCGTCGAGTTCACGCCCGCCGGGTACCGGCTGGCCGTCGATCCCCAAGAGGTCGACGTCCACCGCTTCGAACGGCTCACCGCCGAGGCGCGGACGACACCCGACCCGGCCGCGAAGCGAGAGTTGTTCGCCGAAGCGCTCGCGTTGTGGCGAGGGCCCGCGCTCGACGGCCTCGCCGATCCGCCGCGCGCGGCCCGGCTGGCCGAGCTGCGCCTGGCGGCGACCGAGGACCGCGTCGAGGCCGATCTCGTCCTCGGCCACCACGAACGGCTCGTCGCCGAACTCCGCGAGCTGGCCGGTGAGCACCCGCTTCGCGAACGGCTCACCGCGCAGCTCATCCGCGCGCTGCACGGCAGCGGCCGCTCTGCCGAGGCCCTCAGCGTCTTCGCCGAGATCCGCGAACGGCTCGCGGACGAGCTGGGTGCCGACCCGTCGGCGGAGCTGGCGGACGCGCACGTCGCCGTCTTGCGGGCCGCCGGACCCGCGCCCGCCCGGCGGGTTCCGGTGCCGCTGACCGGGTTCGTCGGCCGGAGCGAGCTCGACGACCTCAAGGCCGCTCTCGACGACGCTCGGCTCGTCACGCTCACCGGGCCGGGCGGCGCGGGCAAGACCCGCCTCGCCATCGAAGCGGCCGCCGGCGAAGTGTGTTTCGTCGAGCTGGCGACGACGACCGACGTGCCGCGGGCCGTTCTCGCCGCGCTGGGCCTGCGCGAGCAGGGCGTGCTGGCGCCCGGCGTAGCGGAGGAACCGGCCGACCGGCTGGCCGCCGCGCTCGCCGACCGGCCCCTGCTGCTGGTGCTCGACAACTGCGAACACGTCGTCGCCGCGGCCGCGCGGCTGGTCCGGCGGCTGCTCGGCGCGTGCCCCGGCCTGCGCGTGCTCGCGACCAGCCGCGAACCCCTGGCCCTGACCGGCGAAAAGCTGGTGCCGGTCGGCGCCCTGCCCGCGAGCGCCGCGGCGCGGCTGTTCACCGACCGGGCCGCGGCGGTGGCGCCGGGCAGCGTGCCCGACCCGGGCGCGGTGAACCGGATCTGCGCGGCCCTCGACGGCCTCCCACTCGCGATCGAACTTGCCGCCGCCCGCCTGCGGTCGCTGCCGGTGGACGACGTCGCCGCCCGCCTCGGTGACCGCTTCCGGCTGCTGTCGCGCGGCGACCGGACCGCCGAGCTGCGGCACCGGACCCTGCGCGGCGTCGTCGAGTGGAGCTGGGACCTCCTCGAACCGGACGAACAGCGGCTCGCGGGCCGGTTCGCGGTGTTCGCCGGCGGCGCGCGGCTCGACGCGGTCGAACACGTCGGCGCCGAGCCCGACGCCGACGGCGTGCTCACCGGCCTGGTCGAGAAGTCCTTCGTCGAGTTCGCCGGCGGCCGCTACCGGATGCTGGAGACGATCCGCGCGTTCTGCGCCGAGCACGGCGACGACCGGCGGGCCGCGCACGCGAAGTACTTCCTCGGCCTCGCCCGCGCCGCCGAGCCGAACCTGCGCGGCGCGGACCAGCTGACCGCACTGGCAGAGCTGACCGCCGAGCACGCGAACCTGCACGCGGCACTGCGCTGGGGCGCCTCCGAAGAACCGGAAACCGCGGTGCGGCTCATCGCGGCCCTGACCTGGTACTGGTGGCTGCGCGGCCTGCGCAGCGAGGCGACGCCGTTCGCGGACGCCGTCGTCGCCGCCTTCGGCGCCGAGCCACCGGCGGGACTGGCCGAGGAGTACGTGCTCTGCCTGATCCACGCGTCGGACACCGACGTCGACATCGAGCCGATCCTGCACGGGCTCGAGGGGCCGTTGCGCCATCCGTACCTCTTCCTGCTGTGGGCGTTTTCCCCGCGCACCAAGGTGCGGGACGGCGAGCGGCTGGCCGCGTTGGTCGGCGACGACGCGTGGTCGCGGGCGTTCACCCGGATCGGCGACGGCCTCGGCGCGCAGTACCGCGGCCGGATCGCGGAGGCCGAGACGCACTTTTCGGCGGCACTGGAGGGATTCCGCGCGCTCGGCGACCGCTGGGGCGAGGCCAGCGCGCTGGAGAAGCTCGCGGAGTTCGCGGACTGGCGCGGTGACCACGCGCGGTTCCGGGAGCTGATGGACGAGTCCGTGCGGCTGGCCGGCGAGCTCGGGTCGGTCGAGGACGCCGCCGACCTGCTTTGCCGCCGCGCCGACGGCGTGCTCCGCGCCGGGGACGCCGAGACCGCCCGCGCCGACTACGAGACCGCCGCCGACCTGGCCCGCGCGGCCGGGACGCCGTTGACGCTCGCGCGGGCCCGCGGCGGCCTGGGCGAGATCGCGCGGCGCGCGGGCGACCTGGCCGCGGCCCGGCGCTGGTACACCGCGGCCCTCGGCCTCGCCGTCGACCCGGTCACCGGCGGCGAGACGCGGATCCGGCTCCACACCGGCTTCGGCTGGACGGCCGCCGCCGAAGGCAACCTCGACGAGGCGACCGACCTGCACCAGGAGGCGCTGGCCACCGCCCTCGAACACACGAACCTGCCGGGCGCGGCCCAGGCGGTCGAAGGCCTGGCAGGCGTCCTCGCGGCGAAGACCGAGGACGAGCGGGCCGCGTTCCTGCTCGGCGTCGCCGTCGGGCTGCGCGGCACGCCGGTGACCGGGGACGCGGACGTCGTCTCGGTGACGGACCGGGTGCGGCTGCGCATCGGTGCCGAGGCGTACGCGCAAGCCTTCGAGCGAGGTCGCGAAATGCCCCCTGAGCAGGCATTGGGCGAGTTCGGTCAGCGGCGGTTCGCGCTCGGTTCGTGAGCGGTCAGCGGCCGCGCCCAGAGTTCGGGGCATGACGAAGAGCATCCTGGTCTCCGGCGCCAGCATCGCCGGCCCCGCCCTCGCCTTCTGGCTGAACCGCCACGGCTTCCGCGCCACCGTCGTCGAGCGCGCCCCGAGCCTGCGCGAAGGCGGCTACAAGGTCGACATCCGCGGTGTCGCGGTCGACGTCGTCCGCCGCATGGGCCTGCTGGAGGAGGTGCACGCGGCGAGCACCGACATGCGCGGCGCGGCGTTCGTGAACAAGCGGGGCAAGGAACTCGCGACGCTCGACGCCGACACGTTCGGCTTCCGCCACGGCGACGACACCGAGATCCTCCGCGGCGACCTCGCGAAGATCCTCTACTCCGCGACCCGGGACCACACCGAGTACGTCTTCGGCGACTGGATCACCGGCCTCGACGAGCGCGCGGACGGCGTCCACGTGACGTTCGCACACGGCGCCCCGCGCCGGTTCGACCTGGTCGTCGGGGCCGACGGCCTGCACTCCGGCGTCCGCGCGCTGGCGTTCGGCCCGGAGGAGGACTTCCTGCGCCGGTTCGACGCCTACATCTCGATCTCGACCGTGCCGAACACCCAGCAGCTGGACCGCTGGGAGCTGCTGCACTCGGCGGCCGCGGGCAAGATGGTGAACGTCTACAGCACGGCTCGTTCCGCCGACGCGAAGGCCGCGTTCTGGTTCACCGCCCCGCCGCTGGCCTACGACCGCCGCGACGTCGACGGCCAGAAGAACCTCGTCGCGGCGCAGTTCGCCGGCCTGGGCTGGGAGATCCCGGCCCTCCTCGACGCGATGCGCGACGCGGACGACTTCTACTTCGACCCGGTGTGCCAGATCGTCATGGACCGCCTGTCCACCGGCCGGGTGACGCTGCTCGGCGACGCGGGT
Organism: Amycolatopsis sp. NPDC051371; assembly: GCF_040682155.1. Lineage (NCBI taxonomy): Bacteria > Bacillati > Actinomycetota > Actinomycetes > Pseudonocardiales > Pseudonocardiaceae > Amycolatopsis > Amycolatopsis sp. NPDC051371. The sequence continues at coordinate 190,908 of NZ_JBFBAG010000012.1, read as the reverse complement.
TACTGCGCCTCGCCGGCGTCCGGGCAGGGCACGAGCCTGGCGCTGGCCGGTGCGTACGTCCTGGCGGGGGAGCTGGCCGCTTCGGCCGGCTTCGGGGTGGCTCTTTCGCAGTACGAGAGCGAGATGCGGCCGTACATCGAGAAGAACCAGGCGCTGGCGAAGACGGCGCTGCGCGGGATCATCCCGCAGTCGCGCGCCTTCGCGTGGTTCAACACCCGGATGATCAAGCTGATGCCGTACCTCCCGGGCCGCAACCGCGTCCTGGAGCAGATGGCCCGCCCGATCCGCGAAGCGGCGAACGCGCTGGTGCTGAAGGACTATTCGCTCAGTGCAGGGGGTCGTGTCCCCAGTTCATGAGCGAGTACCGCCAGGTCGTCTCCATGACGTCGCCGGACGGGCGCTGAGCCAAGGTGCCGGTGGACGTAACCGACGACCTTGCGCATGTGGGCGTGGTCGTCGGCGGTGAGGTCGTCGTTCTTCTTCCGCAGGATCCCGACGATCCGCCGGCCGGACTCGTGACCCACGGACTCGCCACCGCCCTTGTGCTGCCCGGCGTCCTTCGCTTCGTCGGTCTTCAGCCAGTCCTCCAGCTGCTTCGCGGTCATGTTGACGCTGTCGCCGAACTCGCGGCGGGTTTCCTCGTCGTCCATTCGGGACGCATACCCGCTTCGATCACGGGTACACGCTGTTCAGGAGGTGGTTGTCATGAGCAAGGACTTCAAAAAGGGCGACCGCGTGCGGTGGGACGCGGGCAACCAGAGTTCCGTCGGCACGGTCGAGGAGAAGATCACCGAGGACACGCACGCGGGCAAGCGTGACGTGAAGGCGTCGCCGGACGAACCGCAGTACCTCGTCAAGAGCGAGAAGTCCGGGAAGACCGCCGTGCACCACCCGGACAAGCTCCACAAGGCCTAGCGCGGTCCACCTCGGGAATCAGCTGGGCGTGCCGAGCCAGCAGTGCAGCGCCCACCACGAGCGCACCGCGTCGAGCACCCGGCCGCCGCTGTTTTCGCCCAGTACCAACGGTGTCAGCTCGGCCAGGCGGTCCAGCCGGTACCGGACGGTGTTCGGGTGCAGGTGCAGCGCTTCGGCCGTCGGGCGCAACCGCTGGCCGTGGTCGAGGTACGCCAGGGCCGTCCCCGCCAGCTCGCGGTGGAACGGGTTCGCCGGATCGAGCGAGCCGAGCAAAGCCGACTTGACCAGGTCGCCCAGCACCGGCTGCGCCGTCAGCGCGATCTCGCCCGCCAACGCGGTCAGGTCGTGGTAGCCGGGCCCGGCGAGACGCGCCGCCGCCGTGCAGAGGCGGTGAACCTCCTGCAGCGCAGGCAAAGCCGCGGCCGGCGCGACGACCAGCAGGACGTCCTCGGCCAGCTTGACGCCCGCAGGTGACCGGGCCGCCAGACCGGTCAGCCTGCCCTCGACCAGGCCGTAGACCCCGCCGAACTCGAGCAGCGCCTGCTCCAGCGTGCGCGCCCGCGCCGGGTCGCTGACGTCGGACACCACGCAAAAGTACCGGACATCGGGGTGCAGTCCCGCTCGCCGGAGCTCTTCGGGCGTCGGCGGGTGCCCGGCGAGCAGCAGGGTACGCAGCAGCTGGGTCCGCGCGTCGCGCACCGTGCGGGACAGCTGGAGCTCGGCGGCGTGGTAGCCCTTGACGATGTGGTGCTCCAGCGCGCCGGTGTAGCGGCCGGCGTCGAGGACGGTCTCGAGGATGACGTCGTCCGGCACGCCGGCGGCCCGGGCGCGTTCGACGGCGACGCGCCCCGCGTGCGTGCGGCCCGCCTGGACCCCGCGCAGGAGTTCGGTGAGCGGGACACCCTGCGCGGCGCGGTCGGCGCCCAGCGCTTCCGCGGCGGAGTAGTCCTCGCGGGCGGGACCGCCCGGGCTCGCCGTCGCCCGCAGCGCGGCCGAGAGCAGGACCTGGATGTGCCGCCGGTTCTCGGCTTCCGGGAGCCGCGCGACCTCGGACGACTCGCTGCGCGCGACCTTCACCAGCTCGTCCAGCACGGTCTCGTCCGCGGCCAGGTCGTCGAGGATCCGCCGGAGCAGCGGCGTCACAGCACCTCCCGGACCGTTGTGGCACGGCCACAACCCGCCGCCCGCGACGTTGGGCGATCGGCCCTACCGGAAGAGCTCCCAGGGCCGGTTATCGTGGCAATACCGGACAGTAACCCCTGTCCCGCGCAAAAACCACCGCCGCACCTCTTCAGCGTCGAAAGGTGTCTTCCGTGCGCACTTCCCCGAGCACCCGCCGACGGCGGTCCTACCTCTCGCGCCTGGCGTACCTCACTTCCGCCGTCGCCCTGCTGGCGACCGGTGCGGCGGTCCCGGCCACCGGTGCACCCGCGGCCCTGCGGGAGGTCATGTTCGTCGGCAACAACTGGGATGGGACGGCCGACGTCATCCAGTCCCGCGGCTCCTTCGCGAAGATCGGGCGCGTGAACATCATCCCGGACAAGGACGACCGGCTGCGCGAGATCTACCTCAACCCGATCAAGCTGGCGTTCTTCCTCGGCATCCGCAACGGGCCCGGCGAGGGGCACGACCAGTTCGTCGACGACATGTACACCACACCGGACGGCTCGTCGGTGGTGGCGTCGCGGCCGAGCTTCGCCGACGTCGTCTCGATCAGCCTCGCCACCGGCCGGATCAACTGGCGCTTCCCGGTTTCGGGGTTCCGCGCCGACCACATGGCGGTCTCGCCGGACGGCCGCCGTGTCGCCGTCTCCGCCTCGACGTCGAACACCGTGCACGTGCTCGACATCGTCACCGGGCAGCAGGCCGGCTCGTTCACGGCGGGGGACAAGCCGCACGAGAACGTGTTCACCGACGGCGGCCGGTACCTGTGGAACATGTCGATCGGCGAGGTCAACACCGACCTCGACGACCCCGGCTGGGACTTCACCAAGGGGGACCGGCGCATCACGGTCGTCGACGCCGCGACCTTCCGCCAGGTCAAGGTGATCGACATGCGTGACCGGCTCGACGCCTTCGGGCGCCGCGACCTCTCGGACGCCGTGCGGCCCGTCGCGTTCACCCCCGACGAGTCCAAGCTGTACTTCCAGGTGTCGTTCTTCAACGGCTTCCTGGAGTACGACGTCGCGAGCGACCGGATCACCCGGCTCAAGGAGCTGCCGAAGAACCCGGCCACGAGCGACGACCGCAAGACCTTCGTCAACGACTCCCGCCACCACGGCATGTCGATGAACCCGGCGGGGACGAAGCTCTGCATCGCCGGCACGATGGACGACTACGCCACGGTCGTCGACCGCGCGACCCTGCAGCAGGGCACCCTGGTGCCCGCGGTGAAGCCGTACTGGGCGACGGTGAGCGGCGACGGCAGCGCGTGCGTGATCTCCGAGGCCGGCGCGGACCAGGTCACGGCGATCGACTTCGCGACGGGGCAGAAGCTCGTCTCGGTGCCGGTCGGTGACCACCCGCAGCGCGTGCGGATCGGCCACGTGCCCGAAGGCTGGACGGGCCCCGCGAGCTGACCCGGCTCAGGAGAAGTCGTAGGCGATCGTGAACCAGCCGCGGACTTCGTCGTCCACATCGGACACCTCGCGCAGCTTCAGCTGGTGTCCCACCCGGGGTCCGCTCGCCCAGCGCGCCGGGGCGATCCGCGCCGTCTCGATCGGGCGCGGCAGGAACAGGTACACCAGGACGTCCTTGGACCGCGGCCGCAGCTCGGCGAGCTTCCGGTCCCGCTTGAGGAACACCCCGACCTTGACGGCGTCCTCGTGGACGTCGCCCAGGGTCCGCAGGTGCCCGACGACCGCATCGTAGATCGCGCGGAACCGCGGGTCGCGGCCGGCGAACGTCTCGTCGACCGTGCAGCCCGGGACGCACGTGTGGCCCTGGCCGGCGCGCGCGAACTCGCGGTCGCAGCGCGGGCACGTCCACCGGGTCGGCATGCCGTCCAGGATGGCACTCACAGCGGGGCCGGGCCGAGCGCCGGGATGGTGGCGGCCGCGGTCACCAGCCGCCGGGCGGCCGCGGCCGCGGTCTTCCGCTGAGCAGGCGGCAGCCGGTCCAGCAGCGCGCCCAGCGCCGCGTGGCGCCGGTCGAGGATCCGCGCCACCAGGTCGTGGCCGGTCGGGGTGACCTCCAGGGTCACCACGCTCCGGTTGCGCGGGTCGCGGCCGCGCGCCACGTACCCGAGGGCCTCCAGCCGGTCGGCCAGCCGGGTCACCGACGACGCGTTGACGTCCATCGCCGCCGCCAGCCGCGAGCTCGGCACCCGGCCGAGGCGGTCGAGGATGAGCAGCAGGCGCGTCTGGGGGAAGGTGACCTCGGGCGGCGCGGCGTGCGCGCACTCCCACGCGATCCCGACCAGGACCAGGGTGAGGCCGTCCAGGGCCACCACGTCCGGATCGGCGCCCGGAGCCGCGTCTTCGAGGGTTTGCATGAAGCAATACTTGCCAACCGCAAGAGCATCGGTCAAGATGGGTGACCCCGGCACTCGCCCGGGACGTCCGGCCGGCTCGGCCGACCCTTCTCCGCGCGTCCACAAGGGACTGTTATGCCGTCCTGAACCCGTTGGTGCGCAACAAAATTCGTTCAAATCGGCTTGAACCTCTCCGCGACGGGAGCCGTAGTACCCCGTACAGGCACTTGTCGCCAGAAGGAGGAACGATGCCGGATCACCGTGGCATGACGGCCAAGGCCAGGGCTCGGACCGTGCTGGTCGTCGTGGCCACTCTCGCCGTGGTCGCCGTGGGTTCGGTCATGGTGCTGAAAGCCAGCGCCCAGACCGCGCCCGGATCGACGCAGGCGCAGGTCCCGGCGTACGGGCAGGGCATGGGGGGCATGCAGATGGGCTCGGCGGCGGACGCCGCGGTGTCCGCCGCGGGCGTCGCCGACGCCGGGCCGGTCACCGAGCTCGACAAGACGTTCCTGGTCAAGGTGCGTCAGGCGGGGCTGTGGGAGATGCCGGCGGGCGACCTCGCGCAGAGCCACGCGAGCAGCGACGCGGTGAAGCGCGCCGGGCTGCACCTGCTGGACGGGCACTCGCACCTCGACCAGCTCGTCCGCGAGGACGCGAAGATGCTCGGCGTGACGCTGCCCGACCAGGCCAGCGCCGAACAGCAGGGCTGGGTCCGGCAGCTGACGGCTGCCCAGGGTCTCGAGTTCGACAAGCTGTTCGTGAACCTGCTGCGCGCGTCGCACGGCAAGATCTTCGCGACCATCGCCGAAGTCCGCGCCGGTACCCAGAACGACGTCATCCGCCGGCACGCGACGCAGGCGAACCAGACGGTCCTCGACCACATGAACGTCCTGGAGGACACCGGGCTGGTCGACCCGCAGACGATCGCCGACGTCGCCAAGGCGGTCAACCCGCCGAAGTGACACGTCCCGGCGGCTCGCTCGGCATCGGCGTTCCCCCGGCCAGGTAACGCTGGACGGTCGGGCCGACCTCCGCGACCACCTCGGCCGAGGTCAGCGCCACCACCGGCGGCAGCCGCAGTACGTACCGGGTCAGGGCCAGGCCGAGCAGCTGGCTCACCACCAGCCCCGCGCGGCGCGGGGCGTCGGCCGGGTCGCCGAACCGCAGGACCGCGGGGGTGACCTGGCCGGCGAACACCTGCCGCATCTTCTCGACCACGGCGTCGTCGGCGACCGCCGACCGCAGCAGCGTCAGCAGGATCTCGTCGGTCGGGGGCTGCTCCCACAACACCAGGAACTGCCGCGTCAGCAGCTCGCCGACGGTGCCCGGGTCGGCCGTGGCCAGGTCCGGCAGGTCCAGCTCGACGTCCACTGCCGCCGCGAACAGGCCGTCCTTGCTGCCGTAGTAGCGCATCACCATCGACGGGTCGATGTCCGCGTCGGCGGCGATCGAGCGGATCGTCGCGCGGCGGAAGCCGTCGGCGGCGAACCGGCGGCGCGCGGCGTCGAGGATGGTCGCCCGGGTGGCGTCGGATCGGCGCGGTGACTCACTCATGTCAACAAGTGTAGGCCAACACTTGTTGACAAGCCAGCGCGGTGGTGGTTACGTGGTTGCCAACAGTTGTTGGCAAACTCGGAGGTGCTGTGATGTCCCTGCCCACCCGTACCGACGTCCTGATTGCCGGAGCCGGCCCCGCCGGCCTCGCCACCGCGATCGTCCTCGCCGAGGCCGGCGTCGATTTCGTGCTGCTCGACCGCCAGGCCGAGGGTGCGAACACCTCCCGGGCCTGCGTGGTGCACGCCCGCACCCTGGAGGTGCTGGCCGAGCTCGGCGTCACCGAGCGGCTGAAGGAGCTGGGCGTCGTCGTCCCGACGTTCACCGTCCGCGACGGCGCCACGGTGCTCGCGAAGGTGCCCTTCGGCGGGCTGCCCACCGCCTACCCGTACACGCTGATGGTGCCGCAGGACCGGACCGAAGCCGTGCTGCTGGCGCGCCTGCGCGAGGTGGGCGGCGACGTGCACCGGCCGTACGAGGTCACCGCCGTCGCCGGCGACGACACGGGCGTCACGGTCACGACGACCGGCGGCACCGTGCGCGCGAAGTACGTGATCGGTGCCGACGGCATGCACAGCACCGTCCGCGAGCAGGCCGGCATCGGGTTCACCGGCGCCACCTACGCCGAGTCGTTCGTGCTCGCCGACGTTCGGATGAGCTGGCCGCTGGACCGCGAAGAGGTCAGCCTGCACCTGTCGCCGGAGGGCGTGACGGTCGTCGCGCCGCTGCCGGACGGCGACGACCACTACCGGGTGGTCGCGACGGTCGCCGAGGCGCCCGAGCACCCCGGGATCGCCGACATCCAGTCCATTGTGGACACGCGCGGCCCGGACGGCGCGCGGTCGCGGGTCACCGAGGTCGTATGGAGCTCGCGGTTCCGCGTGCACCATCGGGTGGCCGACCACTACCGCGCCGGCCGGATCCTGCTGGCCGGCGACGCGGCCCACGTGCACAGCCCGGCCGGCGGCCAGGGCATGAACACCGGCATCCAGGACGCGGTCGCGCTCGGCCGGTTGCTGACCCGGGTGGCCGCCGGCGAGCCGGACGCGCTGCTGGACACCTACGAGACGACGCGGCGCCCGGTGGCGACCGGCGTGGTGGCGTTCACCGACCGGATGACGCGGATGGCGACCCTGCGCCCCCGCCCGGCGCGGCTGCTGCGCAACACCGTGATGAAGACGGTTTTCTCGCTGCCGCCGGTGCGGGAGAAGCTGGCCTACCAGCTGGCGGAACTCGCGGCCCGCTGACCGGCCGTCCGCCGGAGGTCGCGGGTGTCTTGAATGAGTCATTCAGGACCTCCGAAGACCTGAATGACTCCTTCAAGACCTTTGCCGGGGCCCGGGGCCGCACGGTGATGCGGGGAAGGTGCCTTCAGCTCAGCGCGTCGGGGGGACGATGCCGTACTCGTGGATCTTGCGGTAGATCGTCGCCCGGGAGATGCCCAGCAGCTTCGCCGCCCGGACCTTGTTGCCGTCCGCGTCTTCGAGGCAGCGGACGATGGCGTCCCGCTCGATCGACTCGAACCGGTTCAGCGGCCGCCGCGCGACGGTGTGGAACTCCGCCGGGAGGTCGCCCGGGCGGATGGTCCCGGCCCGCCGGCGCTGGGCCACCTTCCGCAGCACCTGGTAGAGCTGGCCGGTGTTGCCCGGCCACTCCGCCCGCATCAGCAGGTGCAGCGCCGCCGCCGAGCAGGTCAGCCGGCCGCCGTAGCCGAGCTTGCTCAGCACCAGCGGGACCAGCTCCGCCAGGTCCTCGACGTGGTGGCGCAGCGGTGGCACACGCACCGTCCGCGGGAACGACTTCAGCAGCTCGGCCAGCGCCGGGTTCGTCTCGGCTTCCGGCACGAGCGTGACGACGACCCACGGTGCGTCGGCCCGCTCGCGCAGCTCCCGCAACGTCGTCGCCAGTGCGTTGGCCGCCGACGCCGTCAGCCGGTCGGCGTGGCGGAGCACCAGCGTGCGGATCGGGGCTTCGGCGTGTTCGCGCAGCAGCTCGGCCGCCCAGTCGGTGCCGGTCGTCACCGCCGCGTCGACGGTCAGCAGCCGGTCCGCCGGGTGGTGGCGCTGGTGGAGGCCCTTCGCCAGGGTCAGCTTGCCGGTGCCGGCCTCGCCTTCCAGCGCGACCCACTCGCCGCGCTGGTGGCCGGAGTCGAGCTCGTGCCCGCAGCGCAGCCACAGCGGCGCCTGCCCGACCACGCCCGGCAGGTACATCGGCAGCATCGGCGTCGACGGCACGGCGAGGGCTTCCTCGGCTTCGATCAGCTTCACCGACAGCACGCCGCCCGCGGTGTCGGTCTCCCGCTGACCCGGGACGCGGCGGCAGAACACGCGCACGCGCAGGCCGCTGGAGAGCGCGAGCGTCGCCGACGTCCGGCGACCGTCGGTCAGCGCTTCGGTGGCGTGGCTCAGCAGCACCGACTGGTCGACCGGGTCGAGCAGCTGCCGCGCCCGGTCGTTCATCATCACGATGTCCTCGTTGAACGCCAGCACGATGCCGGTCCACCGGCGGCACGTCTGCAGGTACGCCTGGAAGAGGATCATCTCCCGCAGATCGCTGTGCCGCAGCAGTGCCTGCCGGATCTGCTCGGCCGTCGAGCGGGCCAGCGCGATGAGCAGGCCGCCGGCGTCCTTGTACCAGCAGGTGAGGTCGACCGCGCCGATCTTCTTGCCGGAGATCGGGTGGTGGATCGGCACGCCCGCGCACGCCAGGTTCTCCAGGTGCTCGGCGTAGTGCTCGTGGCCGAACACCGTGGTCGCGCGGCCGTCTTCGAGCGCGGTGCCGATGCCGTTGGTCCCGACGGACTGCTCGCCGTAGCTGAACCCGGGGACCAGCTCGACGCGTTCGAGGTGCCGCTTCAGGTCCGCGTCGCCGGTCCGCTGGGTCAGCACGACGCCGTTGGAGTCGGTGAGGATCAGGCTGATCGGCTGGCCGTCGAACTGCTCGCCCAGCTTGTGCAGCACCGGCTCGGCGCCGCGGATCAGCGGGCTGTCGGGGTTGTGGCCGCCGGAGTAGAGGGGGTCGATCCGGTCGGCCTCGACCTGGAACTCCTGCGAACGCCGCCAGGAGGCCAGGATCGTCTGCCGGACCGTGCCGGGCGGCACCGGTTCGGCCGTCAGGAAACGGACCCGGGTGCGGGCGAGCTCGTCGTCGGCGAGCAGGGTTCCGGGCACCATCTCGTCCACGTGACCTCCAGCTTCCCCGCGGCCCACGTGGGTGCGGGCACACCCGTTGTGCCGCCCGTTCAGCCTAGATCCGGCTCGCGCCGCGCGGTGTCTCAAATTGAGACGGCCGGGACGCGCGGTCGGCGGTCCGATGGACCCGGAAGAGACCGCTGACCAGGAGGAGTGCCCATGGCCGCCGAGGCCGCGGAGACGTACAACCCGTGGACGATCGTCAACCTGGTTTTCACGCATCTGGCCGAACAGGGGCTGCACCCGACGTTCGGCGGGGACGGCCATCCCGGCGACCCGGCCGCGGCGCTGCTGCGCGCGCTGGGGATCACCCCGACCGTCGAAGGGGACGCGCGCGTGCGCACGAGCGTCCACAGCGAGCTCGCCGAGCTGCGGGCGCGGATGCTCGGCGCGGACGAAACGCCCTGAGCAGCGGTTCTGTCTCAGATTGAGACCCGCGTCACTCGCGAGCGCCCCTTGAATGGTCAACGCAGGACGTCCGCCCCGACGGCGAGCGACGGACAAGGAGTCTCCATGAGTCGCCAGAGTGTGGCGAAAGCCCACCAGAAGATCCAGGAACTGTCGTGGGAGCCGGCGTACCACACCCCGGTTTCGCACTACGGGACCGACTACACCTTCCAGAAGGCCAAGAAGAAGGACCCGTTGAAGCAGGTCCTCCGCTCGTACTTCCCGATGCAGGAGGAAAAGGACCACCGGGTCTACGGCGCCGAAGACGGCGCGATCCGCGGCAACATGTTCCGCCAGGTGCAGGAACGCTGGCTGGAGTGGCAGAAGCTGTTCCTGTCGATCATCCCGCTGCCGGAGATCTCGGCCGCGCGGGCGATGCCGCTGCTGTTCCGCACGGTGCCCAACCCGGAACTGCACAACGGCCAGGCGATCCAGATGATCGACGAGGTCCGCCACTCGACGATCCAGCAGAACCTCAAGCGCCTGTACATGCAGAACTACATCGACCCGGCGGGCTTCAACTCGAGCCTGCGCAACTTCCAGAACGACTACTGCGGCACCATCGGCCGCCAGTTCGCCGAAGGCTTCATCACCGGTGACGCCATCACCGCGGCGAGCATCTACCTCACCATCGTGGCGGAGACGGCGTTCACGAACACGCTGTTCGTCGCCATGCCCGCGGAAGCCGCCGCCAACGGCGACTACCTGCTGCCCACGGTGTTCCACTCGGTGCAGTCCGACGAGTCCCGCCACATCAGCAACGGGTACGCGACCCTGCTGATGGCGTTGTCGGACGAGAGCAACCACCAGCTGCTCGAACGCGACCTGCGGTACGCGTGGTGGAACAACCACGCCGTCGTCGACGCCGCGATCGGCACGTTCATCGAGTACGGCACCAAGGACCGCCGCAAGGACCGCGAGAGCTACGCGGAGATGTGGCGCCGCTGGATCTACGACGACTACTACCGCTCGTACCTGGTACCGCTGGAGAAGTACGGGCTCGTGATCCCGCACGACCTCATCGAAGAGGCGTGGAACCGGATCTGGAACAAGGGCTACGTCCACGAGGTCGCGCAGTTCTTCGCCACCGGGTGGCTCGCCAACTACTGGCGCATCGACCCGATGACCGACGAAGACTTCGAGTGGTTCGAGTACAAGTACCCGGGCTGGTACGACAAGTACGGCAAGTGGTGGGAGAACTACAGCCGGCTCGCGACGCCGAACGGGCACCACCCGATCGTCGCCGAGGACGTCGACTACGTGTACCCGCACCGCTGCTGGACGTGCATGGTGCCGTGTCTCATCCGCGAGGACATGGTGGTCGACGAGGTCGACGGCCAGCACCGGACGTACTGCTCGGAGACGTGCCGCTGGACCGACGCCGAGGCGTTCCGGCCCACCTACCAGGGCCGCAACACCCCGAACATGGGCCAGCTGGTCGGTGCCCGCGAGTGGGAGACGCTCTACCACGGCTGGAACTGGGCCGACGTCGTCTCCGACATGGGCTTCGTGCGCGACGACGGGAAGACCATGGTCGCGCAGCCGCACCTGAACCTCGACCCGAAGAAGATGTGGACGCTCGACCACCTGCGCCGGATGCCCGAGGTGCAGTCGCCGAACGTGCTGCTGAACCAGATGACCGACGCCGAACGCGCCGCGTTCGTGGCCGACTACAACCGTCAGGGCCCGGCCGGGCGCCCGGCGCCGAAGACGGCCTGACGGCGCGGGAGGGCCTGGCATGGCGGAGAAGCACCGCGTCCGGTTCGAACCGGTCGGGATCGAGATCGACGTCGCCGAGGACACCACGATCCTGCGCGCCGCCGCCGAGCAGGGCGTCATGCTCATGCACGGCTGCAAGGAAGGACAGTGCGCGGCCTGCAAGTCGTTCATCCTCGACGGCGAAGACGTCGAACACGACCGCTATTCGACCTTCGCGCTCCCCGACTACGAAAAGGAGGAGGGTTTCACGCTGCTGTGCCGGGCCCACGCGTACGAAGACCTCACGATCGAGCTGCTCAACTACGACGAGGAAATGATCCACTCGGGCCTGCCGATCCAGGAGGCCGAAGTCGAGGTCGTGGCGAACGACCACGTCACGCACGACCTGCGGCACCTCGTCGTCAAGCTCGTCGACCCGGAGCTGTCGCTGAAGTTCTTCCCGGGGCAGTACCTGGACTTCGCGATCCCGGGCACCGAGGAGACGCGGTCGTTCTCGATGGCCAACACCTCGGCGCGCGACGGGCTGCTGGAGTTCGTCATCAAGGTGTACCCCGACGGGCTGTTCTCCCGGTTCCTCGACACCGACGTCGCGGTCGGCGACCGGCTCCGGGTGACCGGCCCGTTCGGGGTGTTCACCCTCCGGGACAACCCGGGCAAGGACCTGGTCTTCGTCGGCGGCGGGGCCGGGATGGCGCCGATCCTGTCGCTGCTGCGGGCCATGGCCGAACGCGGCATCGACCGGAAGGCGACCTACTACTACGGCGCCCGCCGCGAGGCGGACCTCTGCTTCCACGCGGAATTGCGGGAGCTCGAGGAGAAACTGCCGGGCTTCCGTTACGTGCCGGCGCTTTCCGAGCCCGGCGACGACGCCTGGGAGGGAGAGACCGGCCTGATCACCGACGTCCTGCGCCGGGCCGGCCTCGACCTGACCGGCGCCGACGCCTACGTCTGCGGGCCCCCGCCGATGGTCGAGGCCGCGCTGGAACTGCTGCCCGCGCTCGGCGTCGCCGACAAGCGCGTCTTCTACGACAAGTTCACCACCACGGGCGAAGGGTAAAAACCCATGACAGCCACCGAAGAACGCAGCGTGCCGAAGCCGACGTTCACCGACGCCGAGGCGGGCGCGAAGGTCTTTCCGGACTCGGACGCCCGGAAGTTCAACTACTACAGTGCCGCCAAGCGCAAGCAGAGCCACTACGAAGACGTCACCGTCGAGGTCCAGCCGGACCCGCGCCACTACCTGTCCCAGGGCTGGCTGTACGCCTTCGCCGACGGCAAGGGCGGCTACCCGCTGGAGTGGACCGCGCTGAAGGCGTGGGGCTCCGACCGGCCGCTGCCCGAGCGCGGCCCGGGCTCCGGCGGCAAGGGCTACGACTGGCCGGCCCACGGCTGGCACGAGTTCCGCGACCCCAACGAGGAGTGGGAGCTCACCCTCTACCGCTACAACGCGAACGTCGTGCGCCAGCTCAACCAGAACGTCGACGCCGCGCGCCAGGCCAAGGCGTTCGAGCAGTGGAACCCCAACTGGGTCGAGTTCGTCGCCAGGCACGTCGGCGCCTGGATGCACGTCGACCACGGCCTCGGTCTTTACCTGTACGCCAACGCCAACCGCCGTGCGCCGACGAACATGCACAACAACGCGATCTCGGTGAACAGCATGCACCGCATCCGCGCGGCGCAGGACCTGGCGCTGTACAACCTGACGCTGACCGAAGAGATCGACGGCTTCGACGGCACCGCCCACCTGGCGACCTGGGCCGAGGACCCGGCCTGGCAGGGCGTGCGGGAGACCGCCGAGCAGCTGACCGGGATCTGGGACTGGTGCGAGGCGATCTTCGCCGCGAACATCGTCTTCGAGCCCCTCGTCGGCGAGCTGTTCCGCAGCAATCTGGTGCAGCAGGCCGCGCCGGCGAACGGCGACTTCGTCACGCCGACGCTGATCGGTGCCGAGGAGTTCGACTTCTCCGAGCGGGACCTCCGCTACACGAAGGCGATGTTCCACCTGCTGATCAACGACAAGGAGTTCGCCGGGCACAACCAGGCGCTGCTGCAGAAGTGGCTGGAGGACTGGGTGCCGAAGAGCATCGCCGCCGCCCGCGCCCTGCAGCCGCTGTGGTCGCAGCCCGACGCCAAGCCCATCCGGTTCGAGGACGGTCTCGACCGGGCGAAGAGCCGGTTCGCCGGAATCCTGTCCGAATTGGGTCTCAAAGCACCGGAGGAGCTGGGCCAGTGACTGTCTTCAAGACCGCGGAAAGCCCGTTCAAGACGAACAACACCGCGTCCAACATGTGCGGCTTCACCCTGATGAACAACCAGGTCGGCGCGATCGTCGCGGAAGTCATGGGCACCAAGGACAACGTGACCGTGACGCCGCTGCCGTCGATGATCCGCGTCGACGCGAAGGGCCGGACCGACCTGGTCTACGCCGAGGTCGACGAAGCCGCCGGCGAGGAAGAGGGCTGGTTCAACGCGGCCGAGTTCGAGGAGAGCATGTCCACCCACTACGGGCGCATGATCCACGAGGACGACCGCACGATCATGTTCGCCAACCCCGAGGACGCGGCGGAGTACCTCGACTTCGATCTGAAGCCCATCAAGTAATTCAGCTGGAAGCACTCGATCCGCTCAGGAAGGATCACCGATGTACGAAAAAGACGGCGAAAAATACTTCGTGGTGGACGCCCACACCCACTTCTGGGACGCCAGCCCGGACAACTGGGTGAAGGGGCAGGAGGAATACGCCAAGGGCTGGATCGAGTGCTTCCACGCCTACCAGGGCCTCGGCCCGAAGGAGACGCACTGGCCGATCGACCGCTTCCAGAAGTACTCCGAAGAGCTGATGATGCACGACCTGTTCGAGGTCGGGCACGTCGACACCGCCATCTTCCAGCCGACGAACCTGCGGCAGTGGTACAGGAACGGCTTCAACACCACCGAAGCCGACGGCGCGCTCGCCGCGAAGCACCCCGGCAAGTTCCTCGTGAACACCACCTTCGACCCGCGTGAAGGCGACGAGGGCATGAAGGCGTTCGAGGAGCGCGTCAAGCGGTACGGCTGCAAGGGTGTCAAGCTCTACACCGCCGAGTGGCGTGGCGACTCCCGCGGCTGGAGCCTCAAGGACCCGGAAGCGGCTCGCTATCTGGAGAAGTGCGAAGAGCTGGGCGTCAAGAACGTCCACATCCACAAGGGCCCGACGATCTGGCCGCTCGACAAGGACGCCTTCGACGTGTCCGATGTGGACCACGTGGCGACGAACTTCCAGGGCCTCAACTTCATCGTCGAGCACGTCGGCCTGCCGCGCATCGAAGACTTCTGCTTCATGGCCACCCAGGAGCGGAACGTCTACGCGGGGCTCGCCGTGGTGGTCGGCGGCCTGATGCACGCCCGGCCGAAGTTCTTCGCGAAGGTCATGGGCGAGCTGATGTTCTGGATCGGCGAGGACAAGCTGATCTTCGGCGCGGACTACGCCATCTGGGAGCCCAAGTGGCAGGTCGAGGGCTTCGTCGACTGGAACATGCCGGGTGACGACGAGCTGTCGGACTTCGCGCCGCTGACCGTCGACCAGAAGAAGAAGATCCTCGGGCTGAACGCCGCCCGCCTGTACGACATCGACGTGCCGGCGGAGCTGCGGCTGAAGGACCCCGAGCCGGTCGAGCCCGTCGGCGTGCCGAACTCATGACGGCACTCGACGATCGGGTCGTCCGGGCCGGCCACGCCGAGGTGTGGTCGGCCCTGGGCACCGTCCGGGATCCCGAACTGGACGAACCCCTCACCGACCTCGGGTTCGTGGCCCGCTGCGAGGTGAGCGCGGCGGGCCACGCCGTCATCCGGCTGCGGCTGCCGACGTACTTCTGCGCGCCCAACTTCGCGTTCCTGATGGTGGCGGACGCCTACGACGCCGTCGCCGGCGTGCCGGGCCTGACCGGGCTCGACATCCGGCTCGACGACCACTTCGCCTCCGACGTCATCAACCGCGGGGTGGCGGCGCGGCGGGGCTTCGTCGCGTCGTTCGAGGGCGAGGCCGTCGACGAGCTCGACAGCCTGCGCTACGACTTCGTCCGCAAGGCCGTGCTGGCCGGCACCGACCGGGTCTGCCGGACGCTGGCCGGCACCGGGCTCGACCCGGCGTCGCTGACGCTCGGCGAGGTCCCGCCGGGGCCGGACGTCGAGCGGCTGCGCGCCCGGCGCCGTGAGCTGGGCCTGCCCGCCGAGGACGGCGACCCGTTGCTGCTCGACCCGGCCACCGGGGCGGCGGTGGCCCCGGCCGATGCGAAGCGCCACCTGGCCTTCGCGCGGCTGACCCGCACGAGCATGGAGGCCAACTCCGGGGTCTGCCGCGGCATGCTGCGCGCGCGGTATTCCCTGACCAGCGAAGAGGAGGGCACGGGATGAAGGCCGTGCGGCTGCAGAAGTACCACCAGCAACCGGTGATCGAAGAAGTGCCGGAGCCGCGCGCCACCGGACCCTTCGACGTCGTGGTCAAGATCGGCGGCGCCGGCGTGTGCCGCACCGACCTGCACATCATCGAGGAGCAGTGGGCCGAGAAGTCCGGGGTCGCGCTGCCGTACACGATCGGGCACGAGAACGCCGGCTGGGTGCACGAGGTCGGCGCGGCGGTGTCCAATGTGGCGGTCGGCGACACGGTCATCCTGCACCCGACGCCGACGTGCGGGCTGTGCCACGCCTGCCGCGCGGGCGACGACATGCACTGTCCCAACGGGAGCTTCCCGGGCATCGACTCCGACGGCGGCATGGCCGAGTACCTGCTGACGTCGGCGCGGGCCTGCATCAAGCTCGACCCGGCGACCCAGCCCGAAGACGTCGCCGCACTCGCCGACGCGGGCATCACCGCCTACCACGCGGTGCGCAAGGCCGTGCCGCTCCTGTACCCGGGCACCACCTGCGTCGTCAACGGCGCCGGCGGCCTCGGGCACATCGGCATCCAGTCGCTGAAGGCGCTCACCGCGACCCGCGTGATCGTGGTGGACCGCAACGCCGACGCGCTGGAGCTGGCGGCCACCCTGGGCGCCGACGAGACGGTGCTGGGCGACGGCAAGCAGGTCGACGCGGTGCTCGACCTGACCGGTGGCAACGGCGCCGAGGTCGTGCTCGACTTCGTCGCCGAGCAGGGTGCCCAGCAGGACGCCTTCGCGATGACCCGGCGCGCCGGGTCGCACTTCGTCATCGGCTACGGCTCGAACATCGACATCCCGACGATCGACATCATCTCCACCGAGCGCAACGTCATCGGCAACCTCGTGGGCACCTACAACGAC
This sequence comes from Amycolatopsis sp. NPDC051371, assembly GCF_040682155.1. Classification (NCBI taxonomy): domain Bacteria; kingdom Bacillati; phylum Actinomycetota; class Actinomycetes; order Pseudonocardiales; family Pseudonocardiaceae; genus Amycolatopsis; species Amycolatopsis sp. NPDC051371. The sequence goes on along the minus strand of NZ_JBFBAG010000012.1, from coordinate 174,334 downwards.
CTGGCCGAGCTGATGGTGCTGGCCCAGGCCGGGAAGGTCACGCTCCACACCAAGAAGTACCCACTGGACGCGGCGCTCGACGCGTTGGCCGACCTCGACGCGGGCCGCGTGCGCGGCCGGGCGATCCTCACCCCCTAGGAGCAGGCACATGGCGAAGGAACTGCGGTTCGGCTCGGACGCCCGCGACCTGCTGCTGGCGGGCGTCGACAAGCTGGCCGAAGCGGTCAAGTCCACCCTCGGCCCCAAGGGCCGCAACGTGATCATCGAGAAGATCACCGGTTCGCCGGTGGTCACCAACGACGGCGTCACCATCGCGCGCGAGATCCACCTGAAGAACCAGTTCGAGAACATGGGCGCGCAGCTGGTCAAGGAAGCGGCGATCAAGACCAACGACGTCGTCGGCGACGGCACCACCACGGCCACCGTGCTCGCCCAGGCCATCGTCCACGAAGGCATGCGGGCCATCGCGGGCGGCGGCAACCCGGTGCTCGTCAAGCGCGGCATCGACCACGCGGTCGGGCTGCTGGTGGCGCACCTGGAGAAGCAGGCGCACCCGGTCGTGTCCGAACAGGACTACGCGCGGGTCGCGGCGATCTCCGCCAACGACGACGACACGGTCGGCGCCGTCATCGCGAAGGCCCTGCACACCGTCGGCGACGGCGGCGTGGTGACGGTCGAGGAGTCGCCGTCGATCGGGATGAGCGTCGACTTCGTCGAGGGCTTCGAGTTCGACAACGGCTACCTCTCGCCGTACCTGGTCACCGACCCGGGCCGGCTGGAGGCGGTGCTCGACGACCCGTACATCCTCATGTGCTCCGAGAAGATCACCAAGGTGCAGCAGCTGATGCCGTTGCTGGACAAGGTGATGCGTGCGCCGCGACCGCTGGTCGTGATCGCGGAGTCGATCGAGGGCACGGCGCTGTCCATGCTGGTGCACAACCACGTCAACGGCACGTTCCAGTCGGTCGCCGTCCGCGCGCCCGGCTTCGGCGACCGGCGGCTGCACAAGCTGGAGGACCTCGCCGCGATCGTCGGCGGCGCGGTGCTCTCGAAGACGTCCGGGTTCAGCATGGAGACGATGACGCTGGAGCACCTCGGCCGGGCCAAGCAGGTCCGGGTCACCGAGAACAACACGACCATCGTCGGCGGCGCCGGTACGTCCGACGCCGTCGAGTTCCGCGTCGGACAGCTGCGGGCGGAGCTGGAGCGCGCGCAGTTCGGCGTCGACGAAGACGTCCTGACCGAGCGCATCGGCGCCCTGACCGGCAAGGTCGCGGTGGTGCGCGTCGGCGCGGCCACCCCGGCCGAGCTGAAGGAACTGCAGCACCGGGTCGAGGACGCCCTGTCGGCGACCCGGGCGGCGATGGCCGAGGGCATCGTGGCCGGCGGGGGAGCGGCACTGCTGCACTCCGAGAAGGCGCTGGAAGGCCTGGGACTGGAAGGAGACCAGGCGATCGGCGTCGAGATCGTGCGGCGGGCGCTGGCCGAGCCGGCGTTCCTCATCGCGCACAACGCGGGCCACCCGGCGCACGAGATCGTCGCGCGCACCCGCGAACTCGGTGACGACGAGGGCTTCGACGCGCTGCACGACCGCTACGGCGACATGGTGGCGATGGGCGTCGTCGACCCGCTGCGGGTGTGCCGCTCGGCGGTGCAGAACGGGGCGTCGGTGGCGGGTCTGCTGCTCACGACGAACTCGCTGATCGCCGAGGAGCAGACCCCGTGGGGCGGCAGCGCGGCCCTGATGACCGAGTTCGGCCCCCTGGACGAGGGGTTGCACCAGCCCTCGCCCGACGCGAGCACGCCGCAGTCCCTCGGGATGGGCCCCTCCGTCGGCTGAGCCCTTCGTCCGGCCGCCCACGGAGAACGGAGGTCCCCTCACCGGTGTCCTGAGCCTCGGTGAGGGGACCTTCGCGTCGTGCGCCCGCTGCCCGGCGCTCAGCTCACCAGGCCGTTGCGAGCCAGCTCGTGGCCGGCCAGCTTCTCGATGATGTCCCGGTCCCGCTCCCGCCACCCGGTCGCGACCTCGCCCACCGATGCCAGCCGCCGCAACGGCTGGGTCGCCAGCGCCCGCAGCGCCAGCAGGTCCATCCCCTCGTCCCCGAGCGCGCGCAGCCGCGCCGCCGCCGACGCGCGGCGGGTGAAGTGCCAGCGCAGCGGCAGCCACGTCACCACCAGCGTCAGCACCGGCAGCGCGATGATGATCGCCGCCATCCACCACGCCAGGTTCTCCACCGCTTCGATCTGCCACCGCCCGGAGTCGACGAGCTTGCTCCCGACGTCAGACCCGCTGTGGAGCGCCTTCGCCAGCCCGTCGCCGATGAGCGGGATGCCGCCGGCCGAGTTCGCCGCCGAGTCGAACGTCCCGCGCAACCCCGTTCCCGCGTCGACGAGCCCGTCGCCGGGCGCCCGCAGCTTCATCACCTCGTCGTACGCCGACGTCCCCAGCCAGACCGCGAAGATCACGAGCAGCAGGGCGAGCAGGTCGCTGACGAGCTGGGCGGTGCGGCGGATCGGCCGTTCGGCGTAGAGCTGCATCGGGACGCCTTTCGCGGTGGGGGAGCGCGGGCGTCGGCAACGTACCCGCGCTCCCCACCGGCGAATCGTGGCTAGCTCCGGACGACCTCCGCGAGCCCGTTCAGCGCCGCCGGCAGCGCCTCTTCGTGCAGCACGCCGAGCCGTTGCGTGGCCCGCGTGAGCGCCACGTAGAGGTCCGCCGGGCTGTCGGCGAGGATCGTCGCCGGTTCCACCACCAGGACGGCGTCGAACTCCAGCCCCTTCGTCTCCGACGCCGGCACCGCGCCCGGCACCCCCGGCGGCCCGATCACCACGCTGGTGCCTTCCCGCCCGGCCTCGTCGCGGACGAACTCTTCGATCGCCGCAGCCCGCTCGTCCCCGGTGACCTGCCGGGACCACGGCAGGACGCCGCACGCGCGCACCGACTCCGGCGGCTTGACGTCCGGTGCGAAGCCGGCCAGGACCGACGCCGCGACGGCCATGATCTCCGCCGGCGTCCGGTAGTTGACCGTCAGCGACCGGTAGACCCAGCGGTCGGCGACGTACGGCGCCAGCATCGCGCCCCACGCCCGCGCCCCGGCCTCCGAGCGGCGCTGGGCGAGGTCGCCCACCACCGTGAACGACCGGCCCGGACAGCGCCGCATCAGCACCCGCCAGTCCATTTCGGACAGTTCCTGCGCCTCGTCGACGACGACGTGCCGGTAGGTCCAGTCCCGGTCCGCCGAGGCGCGCTCGACCAGCGTGCGCGTGTCGGCCTCGACGAACCGGTCCGCGAGGTCCTCGGCGTAGAGGAGGTTCTCGGCCGAGAGCATGACGTCCTCGTCCATCTCCTCCCGATCCAGCTTCATCGACTGGAAGACGCCTTCGGCGTAGTCGGCCTCGGCCTTCCGCGCCCTCGCGGCCGCCTTCTCCGCGGCCTTCTCGGCCGTCTTGTCACGGCCCAGCAGGTCGACCAGCTCGTCGAGCAGCGGCACGTCCGACACCGTCCAGGCGTCACCCCGGGCCCGGAACAACCCCGAATCCGCCGAAGCGGACGAGTACAGCGAGGACAACAGGCCTTCCGGCGTCAGGATCGGCCAGAGCTCGTCGAGCGTCGCGGTGAACTTCTCGTCGCCCGCGAGGTCCTCGAGCAGGCCCTTCCGCATGCTTTCCCACTCGTCGCGGTCGTCCCGGTTCAGCCAGCCCTTGCCGATCCGGCCGATCGCCCGTTCGGTGAGCACGTACGTGACGATCTCGGTGAACACCGCACGCGCTTCGTTGTGCGGCAGCCCGCTGTCGCGCGCCTCCTGCCGGGCCCACTCCGCGGTCGCGGCGTCGATCCGCACGGTGACGTCCTTCAGCGCGATCGGCACCGGCTCGGCCGGCAGCCGCTGCCGGTCGGCGACCGCCGCCTTCAGCACGTCGAGGATCTTCAGCGATCCCTTCAGCCGCGCGGCTTCCGGGGTGTCCTCGGCGGTGACGTGCAGGCCGGGCACGAGGTCGCCGGTGGTCGTGAACACGACGTCGGTCTCGCCCAGCGAGGGCAGGACGCGGCCGATGTGGTTCAGGAACGCCGGGTTCGGCCCGACCACCAGCGCGCCGTGGCGTTCCATCCGCTCCCGCTGGGTGTAAAGCAGATACGCGACGCGGTGCAGCGCCACGACCGTCTTCCCGGTGCCCGGGCCGCCTTCGATGACCAGCACGCCGGGGTGGTCGAGCCGGATGATCTCGTCCTGCTCGGCCTGGATCGTCGCGACGATGTCGCGCATCCCCTCGCCACGCGGCGCGTTGACGGCCGCGAGCAGCGCCGCGTCCCCCTGCGCGTCCCCGCCCGGACGGCCGAGGTCCTCGTCGGTGAACCCGAGCACCCGCCGCCCGCGCGTGTGGAACTGGCGGCGCCGGTGCATGTCCTCCGGGTTCGCGCCGGTGGCGGTGTAGAACGGGCGCGCCGCCGGCGCCCGCCAGTCGAGCAGCACCGGCCGGTAGTCGTCGTCCTCCTCGAACAGGCCGATGCGCCCGATGTAGGACTGTTCGCCGGAGACGGCGTCCAGCCGCCCGAAGCACAGCCCGTTGTCGACGACGTCCAGCCGCTTCACCTGCCGGCCGAGCGAGCGCACGCCGACGTCGCGTTCCATGGCGCCGACACCCTTGCCGCCGAGCGCCGCCTCGTACTCGCCCTTCACCCGCGCGCGCTCGGCGTCGAGCCGCGCGTATAGCCCGGCGACGTGGTCGCGCTCGGACCGCAGTTCTTCTTCGTACCCCTGAGACAATTTCCCTCTTCGTTTCGGCCGACAGCGTTTCAGGCGGTGGGTGCGCCGAACCACTTCCGCAGCGCACCGGACAGGTCCGCGCCGTCTTCCCCGGCCCAGACGACGTGCCCGTCCGGGCGCAGCAGCACCGCGGGCACGTCCAGTTCCTCGCTGACGTCGACGACGTGGTCGACCCGGTCTTCCCAGCCCGACGGCGAAAGCGAGCCGGTCTGGTCGAGCAGCAGGCCGCGGCCCTCGTGCAGCAGCCCGTAGAGGTGCCCCTGCTTGAGTTCGACGTCCCGCAGCCGCCGGCCCAGCAGGGCGTGGCCCTCGCCGAAGTCGTAGCGGATCCCGATCGCGATGATCTTCTCGGTGAGGTAGCGGTTGACCTCGTCGAAGTCCATCAGCTCCGAGAGCAGCCGGCGCGCCGCCTGCGGGCCCGGCTCCAGCTGCATCAGCTCCATCTGCGCGCGGGTGTTGTTCAGGACGTCGGCGGCGACCGGGTGCCGTTCGGCTTCGTAGGTGTCCAGCAGCCCGTCCGGGGCCCAGCCGTTCACCGCGGCGGCCAGCTTCCAGCCGAGATTGAACGCGTCCTGGACGCCGAGGTTGAGCCCCTGCCCGCCGGTCGGCGGGTGGACGTGCGCCGCGTCGCCCGCCAGGAACACCCGGCCCACCCGGTAGCGCTCGGCCTGACGGGTGGCGTCCCCGAACCGGGAGAGCCACCGTGGCGAGTGCACGCCGAAGTCGGTCCCGGCGGTCTTCCGCAGCTGCTCCTTGAGCTCGTCCAGGGTCGGTGCGGTCCGGCGGTCCTCGGCGACCCCTTCGGCCGGGACGCCGACGCGGTACGTGCCACCCTCCACGGGCATGAAGCCGAACCGCTTCTGGGTCTTGCGGACCTCGATGTTCGCGGTGTCGATCTCTTCCCGCGAGACGGCCACCTCCACCTCGCCCAGCAGCGTCTCGATCCGGCTGGGCTCGCCGGGGAAGGCGACGCCGAGCAGCTTGCGCACGGTGCTGCGGCCGCCGTCGCAGCCGACGAGGTACCGCGCCCGCAGCTGTTCGCCGTCGGCCAGCTCGACCGTGACGCCTTCGTCGTCCTGCTCCAGGCCGGTCACCTCGCGGCCGCGCCGGATTTCGGCGCCGGCTTCGATCGCGTGCTCGGTCAGGAGCCGGTCGATGACGGGCTGGTGGATACCGAGCGTGTACCCGTGCGCGGTGTCGAGTTTCTCCGGCGACGGTTTCGGAATTCCGGCGAAGAAACCCCCGACCGGGTACTTCGTGCCCAGTTCGAGGAACCGCTCCAGCAGCCCCCGCTGGTCCATCACCTCGATGCTGCGCGCGTGCAGGCCGAGCGAGCGGACGACCTTCGTCGGCTCCGCGTCCCGTTCCAGCACGAGCACGTCGACGCCGTGCAGCCGGAGTTCGGCCGCCAGCATCGCGCCGGTCGGTCCGCCGCCGGCGATGATCACGTCAGTCAAAAGACCCCCTTGAAATCCCCGCGTTTCCGCAGGTTGTGGCTACGGCCGAGAATTGTGCGGCACTACGGGGGTCTTGCCGCAAGCCCAGGGGTGCGCTATACATTAATTACGGAGGGGAGTGGTTCTTCCTCCCTCCTGTTCCGGGACGTCTTCCCAGCTCCAGCTTTCGCGCATGGTTCCAGACTTCGGTCACGCCGTCGATCTATGACGGCCGTCATAGTGTGGTTCGCGTCGCACTGTGCTCTCATGAAGTCATGACAGTCGTCATAGAAGTCCGGGAGCTGGGGGACCACCCGGCGGACCGGGAGTGCGTGGCCGCGCTGGTCGCGGCCTGCTCGCCGGACAGCCTCCGGCGGCGCTTCATGATGGGCGGCCCCGCCGAACCGGGTGAGGTCTTCCGGCGGTACGGCCGGTTCCTGCTCGCCGGGGCACCCGCCCTGCTCGCCACCCGCGGCGGGGTCCCGGTGGGGCTGCTCAACTTCGTCGCGGTGACGCCGGGCGAGGCCGAGATCGGAATCCTCGTCGCCGATCCGTGGCAGCGGCAGGGGATCGGGAGCGCGCTGGCCCGGTGGCTCTGGGCTTCGGGGAGGTTCCCGGGCTGGACGGTGCGCGGCACCGTGTGGGCGGGCAACGCGGGCGCCGAAGCTCTGTTGCTGCGCCAGGGGTTCCGGCCGGTGCCCGCCTACGAACGCGGGGAGCGTGATTTCGCATTGGTGGTGCCGGACTGGGCTACCATGACGGACGTCATGAAGGAGGCAGCCGATGACGAGGACACCGCGCGAGCGGATGGTGCTCAGCGCCGCGCAGCTGGTGCGGATCCACGGTGTCGGGGCGACCGGCATGCGGGACGTGGTCGCGCACGCCGAAGCGCCGCGGGGGTCCCTGCAGCACTACTTCCCGGGCGGTAAGGACCAGCTGATCGCCGAAGCGGTCGCGTGGGCGGGGGACTACGCGGCCCGGCGCGTCGCGCGGGTCGCGGCGAAGATCGAGGACCCGACACCCGGCAAGCTCTTCGCGGCCATGGCCGCGCAGTGGCGCGACGAGTTCACGGCGCAGGGCTACGACGCGGGCTGCCCGCTGGTCGCGACGGTCGCCGACACCGCGGCCACCAGCGACGACCTGCGGGAAGCGGCCGGCAAGGCCTTCGACGGCTGGCAGCGCCCGGTGGCGGCGACGCTCGAGGACTACGGCGTGCCCGCGGCTCGCAGCACGTCGCTGGCGGTGCTCATGCTCAGCGCGCTGGAGGGCGCGATCGTCCTGGCGCGGGCACACCAGGACGTCGCGCCCCTGGACACGGTGGTCGCGGAGCTGCGCCCCCTGCTGGACGGCGCCGCTTCCGGCGTCGCGAATGACTCATTCGCGACGCCGGGCGGCGCGTCCACTGTGGACTAGAGGCCCCGGAAGAACTCCCGGATGTCCCGCACCAGCTCCGCCGGCGCCTGCAGCGAGGCGAAGTGGCCGCCGGTGTCGTACTCCGTCCAGCGCGTGATCGTGTTGGACAGCGCCGCCAGGCCGCGGATCGCGTGGTCGCCGCGGAAGTTCGCCACCGCCGTCGGCACGCCGGACGGTTCCGGCCGCTCGCCCCAGCCGTCCTGCCCCGCCTCCAGGTAGAGGCGCGCGGCCGAACCCGCGGTGCCCGTGAGCCAGAAGATCGTCACGTTCGTCAGGATCGCGTCGCGGTCCACCGGCGTCTGGTTCGTCGCCGTGGGGTCCCAGTCCACGAACCACTCCAGGTTCCACGCGAGCTGGCCGGCGGGGGAGTCGTTGAGCGCGTAGGCGAGCGTCTGCGGCCGCGTGGCCATCTGGGTGGCGTAGCCGGAATGGCCGTACCACCAGGCTTCGTTCTCTTTCGCCTGCTTCCTGTCCTCTTCGGACAGACGTTCGAGATCGCCGGGCGCGGTCGGGACCCCGGCGTTGGCGACGGCGTTGACGTGCACGCCGAGCACGGCCTCCGGTGCCGTCCGCCCCAGCTCGGGCGAGACGATGCTGCCGAAGTCGCCGCCCTGGGCGCCGTAGCGCTCGTAGCCGAGCCGCCGCATCAGCTCGGCCCACGCCCGGGCCGTCCGGCGGGTGTTCCAGCCGCGCTCGTTCGTCGGACCGGAAAAGGCGAAGCCGGGCACCGACGGCGCGACGACGTGGAACGCGTCCGCCGGGTCGGCGCTGTGAGCGCCCGGGTCGGTCAGCGGGCCGAGGACCTCAAAGAAGTCGGCGACCGTGCTCGGCCAGCCGTGGGTCAAGATCAGCGGAGTCGCGTCGGGTTCGGGGGAGCGGACGTGCAGGAAGTGCACCCGCTGGCCGTCGATCGTGGTCGTGAACTGCGGGAACGCGTTGAGCCGCGCTTCCTGGGCGCGCCAGTCGAAGTCGTGCTGCCAGTACTCCACGAGGCCGGCCAGGTAGGGCTCGCTGACGCCGTAGTCCCAGCCGGCGCCGGGCAGCTCGCCCGGCCAGCGGGTGCGGGCGAGCCGGTGGTGCAGCTCGTCGAGGCCGGCCTGCGGGACGTCGATGCGGAAGGGATCCATGGAATGACCCTCCCGTGCGTGTAGGACAGTTCCGGTCCTACTCGTCTGGCATCCTCGGAAGCATGCGAGAAACTCCCGGCCGGCTGCTCCGGCTGCTGTCGCTGCTGCAGATGCACCGGGACTGGTCGGGCACCGAGCTGGCTTCGCGGTTGGGTGTGACGACGCGGACGGTCCGCCGCGACGTCGACCGCCTCCGGGAGCTGGGCTACCCGGTGCACGCGGCGATGGGGCCGGTGGGCGGCTACCGCCTCGGCGCCGGCTCCGAGCTGCCCCCGCTGTTGCTGGACGACGACGAGGCTGTCGCGGTGACGATCGCCCTGCACACGTCCGGCTCGGGAGACGCGTCGCTGCGGGCGCTGAGCAAGCTGACGCGCGTGCTGCCGTCACGGCTGCGGCACCGCGTCGCGGCGCTGGAGGCGAGCATGCTGGCGCTGCCGGTGCGCGGACCGGTGGCGGACCCGGCGGTGCTGACGGCGGTGTCGGCGGCCATCCGCGCGGCCGAGACGCTGCGCTTCGACTACGAGAGCCACGACGGCACCTCGTCGCGCCGCTCGGTGGAGCCGCACCGGCTGGTGTCGTGGGGGCGGCGCTGGTACCTGGTCGGCTGGGACACCTCGCGCGACGACTGGCGCACGTTCCGCGCGGACCGCGTGTCGCTGCGCACCCCGAACGGCCCGCGGTTCACCCACCGCGAGCCGCCCGACGGCGACCTGACGGCGTACCTGACCCGGACGATGGGCCGCGAGATGTGGCCGCTGCACTGCTCCCTGCGCATCCACGCGCCGGCGTCGGAGCTGGCGGGCCGCGTCGAGGGCGAGGTGACGCCGATCGACGCGCGGACGTGCCGGCTCGAGCTGGCGTCCGATTCGTACGACGTCGTGGCGTTCGTGGTGGGGATGCTGGACGTCGCCTTCGAGGTGGAGTCACCGCCGGAGCTGGCCGAACGGCTGCGGACGTTGTCGGCGAGGTACGCCGAAGCGACCTAGGTGTGCGTGCCGCCGTCGATGCGGATTTCCGTGCCGGTGATGAACTTGCCGTCGTCGGAGGCCAGCATCGCCACCACGCCCGCCACCGTCTCCGGGCCCGCCACCGGGTTGCCCACCTCCGTCGTGAAGTCCGCCGGGAGGATCGGCAGCAGGCGGCCGAACAGCGAGAAGTCGATGTCCTGGGGCAGCCAGCTCGCCGCCGAGTCGGTGATGCCGCTCTTCACGCTGCCCGGCGCGATGCTCACCGCGCGCAGGCCCTGCTTGCTGTACTCCAGCGCCAGCGAATGCGTGAACGCCTGGATGCCGCCCTTGCTCGCGCAGTACGCCGCCATGTACGGGTGGGCGAACGACGCCGACGTCGAGCTGAAGTTGACCACCACGCCCTTTTCGGAAGCCAGCAGCGCGGGCAGCGCCGCCCGCGTCACCAGGAACGTGCCCGTCAGGTTGACCGCCAGCACCCGGTTCCACAGCTCCAGCGACGTCTCGTGCGTGTGCGACGCCAGCAGGATCCCCGCCGCGTTGACCAGCACGTCGAGCCCGCCGAGGTCGGCGACCGCCGAGGCGACCCCGGCGGCCACCGAGTCCTCGTCGGCCACGTCCATGGTGAACGTCGTCAGGCCCGGGGGACCGGCGGCCGACTGAGTGCCGAGCAGGCCCTGTTCGGAGACGTCGGTGCCGATGACCCGCGCCCCCTCGTCCAGCAGGCGGAGCGTGGTGGCCCGGCCGATGCCGGAGCCGGCACCGGTGACGAGGATCCGGCGATCGCGCAGGCGTTCCATGGCGATCACCGTAGCCAAGAACCTAGAGCGCGGGCACCCTCTCGGACTGCGGCGGCGGGCCCGGCGGGGTGCCGTCGCCGAACGGGCGGCCGCCGAGCTGCTCGCGGTCGTGCGGCGTGAGCCAGCCGGAGACGTCCGGCCCCAGCGGCACGATCCCGCTCGGGTTCACGTTCTTGTGCACCACGTAGTAGTGCTCTTTGATCTGCGGGAAGTCGATCGTGTCGCCGAACCCGGGCGTCTGGAACAGGTCACGGGTGTAGGCCCAGAGCACCGGCAGCTCGGTCAGCTTCTGCCGGTTGCACTTGAAGTGGCCGTGGTAGACGGCGTCGAACCGGACGAGCGTGGTGAACAGCCTCACGTCGGCTTCGGTGATCGTGTCGCCGACCAGGTAGCGCTGGTCCGCGAGCCGCTCGGACAGCCAGTCCAGGCGCGAGAACAGCTTGGTGTACGAGTGCTCGTACGCCTCCTGGGACCGGGCGAACCCGCACTGGTACACCGCGTTGTTGACGTCGGTGAAGACCTTCTGCGCGACGTCGTCGATCTCGTCGCGCAGCTTGTCGGGGTACAGCTCGGGTGCGCCGTCGCGGTGGTACGCGGTCCACTCGGTGGACATGTCCAGCGTCATCTGCGCGAAGTCGTTGGTGACGACCTGGCCGCTCGGGACGTCGACGAACGCCGGCACCGTGATGCCGCGCGGGTACTCCGGGTCGCGCTTGAAGAACGCCTCCTGCAGCCGCTCGATGCCGAGCACCGGGTCCCGGCCGTCCGGGTCGAGGTCGAAGCTCCAGCTCCGCTCGTCGTGCACCGGCCCGGCGATGCCCATCGACAGCACCGGCTCCAGGCCCAGCAGGCGACGCACGATCACCGCGCGGTTGGCCCACGGGCAGGCGCGGGCGACGACCAGCCGGTAGCGGCCGGGCTCGACCGGCCAGCCGTCGCGGCCGTCGGCGGTGATGCGGTCGGGGAGGTAGTTCAGGTCGCGCTTGTACTCGCCCTTGTCGCTCATCGAGTCCTCAGCAGTCGTCGGTCGGGGGAGCGGTGTCCATCGCCGCGGCCAGCCGGGCCAGTACGGGCCCGGCCGTGCGGATGTCTTCGCTGCTCAGGTGATCGAACACCGAAGCACGCACGCGGCCGAGGTGACCCGGGTAGGCCGTCTCCAGTTTGGCCAGTCCGGCCGCGGTCAGCACGGCGTTGGACGCGCGGCCGTCCTCGGCGCACTTGCGCTTTTCGACGAGCCCGCGGCGGGTGAGGTCGTCGACCACCCGGCTGATCCGGCTGAGCGACAACGCGGTCGTCGCCGCCAGCGCCGAGATGCGAAGCAGGTGGTCCGGGGCCTCGGACAGCGCGACGAGCACGCCGTAGTCGCTGACGGTGAGCCCGGTCTCGGGGAGGAACTGGTCGTCGAGCGCGCGCGGCAGCACCGTCGTGATGCGGATCAGCGAGCGCCAGAAGGCGGCTTCCTCCTCGTCGAGCACGGCCAAGTCATCACCCATACCGGGAGTATATCGAATGCTTGCTTGCGCAACCAGCCAAATCGAGTACTCTCTTGTTGAGCCCTCAACCACTGGGGGGCGCCACCACGAGGAGAGAAGAAGAGCATGACCAGCGCGACCACCTACCCCCAGCTGACCGGTGAGTACACCCTGGACGCCGCCCACTCGCGGATCGGGTTCGTCGCCCGGCACGCCATGGTGACCAAGGTCCGCGGGAGCTTCAACGAGTTCACCGGCACCGCGACGATCGACGGGGATGCCCCGGAGAAGTCCTCGGTCCAGGTGACGATCCAGGCCCACAGCATCGACACCCGCAACGCCGACCGTGACGGTCACCTGAAGAGCAACGACTTCCTGTCGATGGACGAGTACCCGCAGATCACCTTCACCTCGACCGAGGTCAAGCAGACCGGCGACACCTCCTTCGACGTGACCGGCGACCTGACGATCAAGGACGTCACCCGTTCGGTGACCATCCCGTTCGAGTTCGAGGGCTCCGCCAAGGACCCGTTCGGCAACGACCGGATCGGCTTCGAAGGCTCGACCACGGTCAGCCGCAAGGACTACGGCATCACCTGGAACGCCGCCCTCGAGACCGGCGGTGTCCTGGTGAGCGACAAGGTCACCCTCGAGTTCGAGATCTCCGCGATCAAGAACGCCTGACTCCGGGAGCGGGAGCCGGGGTCAGCTCCGGTTCCCGCTCGCCCGCAGGTTTTCGATCCCGACGTCGAGCGCCGCTTCCAGGTGGTCGATGCCGCCGGTCGACAGCATCACCACCACGCCGCCCTGCAGTCCCGCCAGCAGGGCGGCCGCCGCGCGTCCGGAGTTCAGGCGCGGGCTCACCTCGCCCGCGTCCTGCATCCGGCGGATGCCCGCTTCGAGCTCGTTCTGCCAGGCACGCAGCAGCTCGCTCACCACGGCCTGCGCCCCCGGCGTCGCGCGGCCGAGCTGGGAGATCAGCACGTTGAGCGGGCAGAGCTGACCCCGCTCGCGGTAGTGCGAGACCACCGTGTCGCGCCAGCGCTTCCACGCCGCCCACGACGCCAGCTCGCCGAGCTGCGGCTGCTGGGCCGTCATCACCTGGGCCGCCTCGAACTGCGCCACCGCCAGCAGGAGCTCCTCCTTGCCGTCGGGGAAGTAGTGGAAGAGCTGGCTCTTGCTGGTGCCGGTCCGCGCCCGGACGTCGTCGAGCGTCGTGACGGCGACGCCGCGCTCCCGGATCTCCGCCGCGGCGCCTTCGATGATCCGCTGCCGCGTCGCGGCGCCCTTCGGGGTCAGCTTTGGACTCACAGGTCCAGTTTAATCAGGTGTCGCGAAACGGTGCGAGACGGGACAATCCCGGCATGTCCACCGTTACGCCGTTCGCGGTCCTGGCGCTGATCGGCGCCGTCTCCGGCGCGGTCACGGCGTGGCTGGTCCTCCGCCGGAGCCCGCCCGTGCAGGTGCTCACCCCGGCGGCGCCGCCGGAGCTGATGGAACCCGAGGTCACGGCTCAGCTGCTCGCCGACGAGCACACCGCCCGGCTGGCCGCGCTGGACCGCCTCGCCGAGCTGGCCGACACCGATCCCGCGCGACGGCAGGACTGCGTCGACGAGATCGTCGAGCAGTTCCGCTACCGGTGGCACGACCAGCCGGCGTGGCAGGCGGAGCTCTGGCGGCTCCTGCTCCCGCACCTGCGGCGGGACTCGCCACGCTTCTGGCCCGGGATGTACCTGCGTGCCGGACACGTCGTGCTCCACGACCTGGACCTGCGCGGCTGCGAGGTCCTCGACGTCGCGTTCCGCAGCGTGCGCTTCGTCGGCGACGCCCACTTCGAAGGGGTGGTCTTCACCGGTCTCGCGTGCTTCGAAGAGGCGTGTTTCGCGCGCCACGCCTGCTTCGGTGGAGCGCGGTTCGGCGTGGGCGCGGACTTCGAGAACGCGACCTTCACCGGGAGCGCGGATTTCGCGCAGGCGACCGCGGGTCGCGCGATGTGGTTCGACGAAGCCCGGTTCTCGGCCCGCACCGACTTCTCGGAGGTCGTGTTCGCCGACGACGTCTCGTTCGCGGGCGCCGGTTTCGCGGGCCGCACCACGTTCCGCGGCGCGCGCTTCGCGACCGACGCCTTCTTCGGCGGTGCCCGGTTCGGCGGGCACGCCGACTTCACGGGAGCGACGGCCGAGCGGTTCCGGTTCCCCCGGGCGCGCGCCCGCGCGGACGTCCACGCGGTCCGGCACTGGCCGCCGGGCTGGACGGCCGGGCCGCCCCAGCCGCTCAAGCCGGGACACTGGGCCGAGCTGCGGACCGGCGTGGCCTCCGATGGCCAGCCCAGTGGTCTTGAATGAGTCATTCAGGTCTTCGGAGGTCCTGAATGACTCATTCAAGACCTTTCGGCGGGCGGGCGGATCGGCACCTGGGCGCCGTCCCGCAGGAACACCGGGATGCGGTCCGCCGGTGCGGCCGCCTCGATCGTGACCCCGCCTTCGTGGCGCGAGCCGGTCACCGCGTCCGTCCACTCGGCCCCCGCAGGGAGGTACACAGCCCGGGAGGTGGCCCCCGGCGAGAGCACCGGCGCGACGAGGACGTCCGGGCCGAGCAGGAACTGGTCGGAGACGTCCCAGGAAGGAGCGTCCGCGGGGAAGTCGACGAACAGCGGCCGCATCGGGGGGATGCCCTGCTCGTGCGCCACCCGCATCTGGGTCATCAGGTACGGCCGCAGCCGTTCCCGCAGCCGCAGCGACTCGGTGATCGCGGCGTACGCCGGATCGCCGAAGGACCAGACTTCGTTGGGCCCGCCGGTCATCTCCGGGCCGAACGGCGGCCGCGGGTCGCGGAATCCGTGCAGGCGGAACAGCGGGCAGAACACCCCGTACTGGAACCAGCGGACCATCAGCTCGCGGTACTCGGGTGACGACGGGTCGCCGCCGTGGAAGCCACCGATGTCCGTCGTCCACCAGGGGATCCCGGCCAGGGCCACGTTCAGCCCCGCCCGGACCTGCACCCGCAGCGACGCCCACGTCGCCGGGACGTCACCCGACCACAGCGCCGCCCCGAACCGCTGGCTGCCCGCCCACGCCGAGCGGGACAGGAGCACGACCTCGTCGCCGCCCTCGCGGCGGATGCCGTCGTGGAACGCCTGCGCGTTCGCCTGCGGGTAGAGGTTGAACACCTCCGCGCCCGGGCCGGCGTGGAAGCCGAGGTTGTGCGGGTGGCCCGGCTGGATCTCGGGCTCGTCGCCGTCCAGCCACCACGCGCGCACGCCCAGGTCGTAGTAGTTCTCCTTGACCTTCGACCAGACGAACCGCCGCGCCGCCGGGTTGGTCGCGTCGTAGAACGCCACCGGCATCTCGGTGCCGAACCCCTTGTCCTTCCACGGCGCGTGCGCCGGGACCCCGCTCTCGGCGGCGACCAGCAGCCCCTGTTCGTGCAGCTCCCGGTAGTTCGACGACAGCGGGCTCACCGACGGCCACACCGACACCATCAGCTTGACGCCCAGCTCGTCGAGCTCCCGCACCAGCCCCGCCGGCTCGGGCCACTCGGCCGGGTCGAACTTCCAGTCGCCGAGGTGCGTCCAGTGGAAAAAGTCCGCCACGATCACCGACAGCGGCAACCCGCGCGCGTGGTACTCGCGCGCCACGGACAGGAGCTCCTCCTGGGTGCGGTAGCGCAGCTTCGACTGCCAGAAGCCGGCCGCCCACTCCGGCAGCATCGGCGCGTACCCGGTCGCGTCGGCGTAGTGGCCGAGGATCTCCCGGGGGCCGTCGCCGGTGGTGACCCAGTAGTCGAGCTGGCGGGCGTCGTCGGCGACCCAGCGGGTGCCGTTGGCGGCCAGCTCCACCCGGCCGACCGCCGGGCTGTTCCACAGGAACCCGTAGCCGCGGCTGGACAGCAGGAACGGCACCGTCACCTCGGCGTTGCGCTGCACCAGGTCCAGCACGAGGCCCTTCTGGTCGAGCCGGCCGTGCGTGTGCTGCCCGAGTCCGTAGATCCGCTCGTCGTCGTAGGCGGTGAACCGCTGCTCGAGGCGGCCGTACCCGTTGCGTGAGGGCATGAACAGCCGCGCGCCGGGCCACCAGAAGTGCGCACGCTGCTCGGAAAGCAGCTCCTCCCCGGTGCCGGTCCGGACGAACCGCAGCTGCGCGTCGATCCCGGTGTCGGTGTCGGCGATCTCGACGATCGCGGTCAGCTGGCCGTTGACGACCTTGCCGAACCGCCCGTCCGTTTCCGCGGTGGCGGCCGACGGCTTCGCGGGCAGCAGCGCCCCCGGGACGTCGTCGAGGATGCGGTGCCGGCCCGCGCGCACGCGCAGGCTGCCGTCGCCCCACGGTTCGACGCGCAGGACCTCGTGCCGCACGGTGACTTCGAGCGAGCGGCCGTCTTCGGACGTGATCACGCGGTCTCCTTAGTCTTTGACGGCGCCGCTGGTCAGCCCGGCGACGACGTACCGCTGGGCGACGACGAGCAGGACGGCCGCGGGGACCGCGGCGAGGACGGCGGTGGCCATGATCCCGTTCCAGTCGGCGGACTGGTTGCCGACGAACCGGTAGATGCCCACCGTGATGGGCTCGAACGACTGCCCGGTGGTGAGGGTGACGGCGAAGAGGAAGTCGGCCCAGGCGAACAGGAACGAGAACAGCCCGGCCGTGACGAGCGCGTTGCGGCTGACCGGGAGGATGATCGAGCGGAACGTCCGCCAGTAGCCGGCGCCGTCCACTCTCGACGCTTCGGTGAGTTCTTTCGGCACCGAAATCATGAACGCCCGCAGCAGGAGCACGGCGAACGGGATGGTCGCGGTCGAGTCCGCCAGCACCAGCCCGAGGTAGTTGTCGATCAGGCCGAGGTTGCTGAACACCGTGTAGAGCGCGTTGGCCATCACGATGCCCGGGATCATCTGCACGATGAGCAGCACGAACACCAGGACCGGCCCGCCGCGGACCTTCAGCTGGGCCAGCGCGTACGACGCGGGCGCGGCGATCGCGAGCGACACGAGCACCGTGCCGAGCGCGACGACGACGCTGGAAAGCAGGTGCGGCCCTTGGGAGGACAACGCCTTGCGATAACCGTCCAGGGTGCCGTCGACGGGGAAGAATGCCGGGTCCGGGCGCAGCAGCGCGCCGCTGGGCTGCAGGGAGGCGTTGACCATCCAGTACAGCGGGAACAGCAGGATCGCGACGATCAGGACGCCGAACACCGTCCGGGCCTTCACGCCGCCGCCTCGGCCAAGGTCGCCTTCGCCGAGCGCAGGTACAGCAAGCCGAACACCGTCGCCACCAGGATGAGGACGTTCCCGACCGCGGCGCCCTGCCCGAACGCGAAGTCCTGGAAGGACAGCCGGTAGGACCACGTCGTGAGCGTCTGCGTCGCGTTGGCCGGCCCGCCGCCGGTGACGACCATGATCACGTCGAACACCTTGATCGTGTAGACCAGCCCGAGCATGAGCACGATCCCGGTGACCGGCCGCAGCAGCGGCCAGGTGACGTGCCGGAACCGCTGCCACGCGCCCGCGCCGTCGAGCGACGCGGCCTCGTAGAGGGACGCGGGGATCGCGCGCAGGCCGCCGTGCAGGATCACCAGGTTGAACGGGATGCCGATCCAGATGTTCGTGAGGATCACCGCGGGCAGCGCCCAGCCGGTGCTGCTCAGCCAGGGCACCGCGTCGAGGCCGACGAACCGCAGGGCGGCGTTCAGCACGCCGTGGTCCTGGTCGAACATCCACCGCCAGACCGCCCCGCTGACCACCAGCGGCAGCAGCCAGGGCAGCAGGAGCAGCGACCGCAGCAGCGCGCTGCCGAGGAAGCGGCCGCTGAAGAAGACCGCGAGCGCGAGGCCGATGCCGAACTGGAAGACGAGCGACCCGGCGGTGAACAGCACCGTGTTGACGACCGCCGTGGAGAAGAGCGGGTTGCCGAACACGGCGGCGTAATTGGCGAAGCCGACAAAGGGCGCTTCGCCGGTGTAGAACGACTTCACTGTGTAGTCCTGGGCGCTCATCACGACGTTCGCGGCGAGTGGGTAGCCGAAGAACACGACGAGGTAGGCCAGGGCCGGCAGCAGGAACATCCACGCGGCGAACCGGTTGTCCCGCCGGGGTTTCCGGCCGGCGCGGGGTGGTGCCGCGACGGCCGGAGCCACCAAGGTCACGAACCGCTCGCTTGTTGTGCGGCCTTCAGCGCCTGGTCGGCCGGCTGCTTCCCGGTCAGCGCCGCCTGGATCGCGTCGGCCAGCGCCTGGGAAACCTTCGGGTACTTCTCGCCGAGCTCGGCGGTGCGGGAGCGGGCGGAACCGACCTCGTCGACGAACGCCTGCATCGCCGGTTGCTGCGCGCCGAACTTGGTCGCGGCGGCCGTCTTCGACGGGATGTAGGCGTGCGCCTTGCTCCACTCGAGCATCGTCGGCTCCGAGAGGATGCAGGAGAGCACCTTCCCGGCCGCCTGCTGCGTGGGCCCGCTGGTGACCGGCACGGTGCCGACCTCGCCGCCGAGCGCGACCACCGGCTTCGCGCCCACCTGCGGCACCGGGATCGGCACCACGCCGTAGTGCAGGGACTTCTGCTCGTCGAGCCGGGCCAGGTTCCACGAGCCGTTGACCATCATCGCCGCGTTGCCCGCGACGAACTGGTCGGCGACATCGTTCTGGTTCCAGGTCACCACGGACTTCGACGCCGAGCCGGAGTTCACGAGGTCCGTGACGAATTGAAGCGCTTTCACGGACTGCGCGGAGTCCAGCTGGGACAGTTCGGCGCCGTTGCTCCAGAAGAACGGGAGGAACTGCCAGGTGCCCTCTTCGGACGGGATCGCGGAGAACGCGAGGCCGTACTTGCCGTCCTTGGTGAGCTTCGTCGCGGCGGCCTTCAGCTCGTCCCAGGTCTTGGGCGGTGCCACGCCGGCCGCGGTGAGAAGGTCCTTGTTGTAGATGAGCGCGAGGCCGTTGACGCCAGGGGCGACGCCGTACAGCTTGTCCTGGTAGGTCCCGGCCTTGACGATGCTCGGGTAGTAGCCGTCGGTGGTGATGCCGTAGCCGTCCAGCGGGGTCAGCGCGCCGGTCGCGGCGACCTGCTGCAGCGTCGGGTTGTCGGTGAAGAGCAGGTCCGGCAGCGTCTTCGAGCTCGCGCCCTGCAGGACCTTCGGCAGCATCTGGGCGGTCGGCACGGTCTGGCGCTGGATCTTGATCCCGGTCTGCGCGGCGCAGGCGTCGAGGATCTTCTGCCACGCCGCGGTTCCCTGCTCGTCGGCGTAGTAGTCGAGCTCGGTGATCGACGTGGCGGCCGGGGCGTTCGCATCGCCCGAGGCCTGCGGAGCGGGGCTGGGGCTGCACGCGGTGAGCAGCGCGGCGCTCGCGGCCAGGATCAGGGCGCGACGGGGTAGGGACATGGTGATCCTCCTTCGACGCTGGAGCAGAACCGGTTCAGGTGCGGGGCGCGGCGGTGCTGTCGCGCCGGGTGAGGCGGGGTCCGAGGAGCCGGACCTCGGGGGTGGTGTGGCCGGCGAGCCGGCGCATGGTCATCTCGACGGCCTGGGCCCCGACCTCCTCGGCCGGGATGGCGACGGTGGTCAGCCGGACCGGGTGCTGCTCGGCCATGCTGTCCGGGCAGACGGCGACGACGGAGATGTCCTCGGGCACCCGCAGGCCGCGGTGGCGCAGGTCCGAAAGCAGCCCGGGGAGCACGGCCTCGTTGTGCACGACCAGGCCGGTCAGGTCCGGATCGGCGGTGAGCAGGTCGTCGAGGCAGGCGCTCACCGCTTCGTAGGAGTGGGCGCACGGCCGGTTCGTCGCCCGGATGTCGTGGCTCTTCGCGGCGTCGTCGAACCCGCGCAGGAACCGCGTCGCGTAGCTCGTGCCGCGCCGGTAGACGGCGGGGGAGGGGCCGATCAGCGCGACCGAGCGGTGGCCGAGGTCGGCCAGGTGCGCGACGCACGCCGAACCGGCGGCGGTGAAGTCCAGGTCCACGCAGCTCAGCCCGGCCGGGTGGTCGGGCACGCCGATGAGCACCACCGGCAGGTCGAGCGCGATGAGCATCGGCACCCGCGGATCGGCGGCTTCGACGTCCATCACCATCAGCGCGTCGGCGATCGCCGACGACGCCACCCGCTGCAGCGCGGCGGGGCCTTCGTCCTTGGTGAGCAGCAGCAGATCGTGGTCGTGCGCGCGGGCCGCGGTGACCGCCGAGGCGACGAACTCCATCACCACCGCGACGTTGAGGTCCGTGCGCAGCGGCACGACCAGGGCGAGCACGTTCGTCTTGCTGCTGGCGAGCGCCCGGGCCCCGGCGTGCGGGTGGTAGCCGAGCTTGCGGATACTTTCCTCGACCAGCCGCCGGGTCTTCGGCGAGATCGAGCGCTTGCCGCTGATCACGTACGACACCGTGCTGGGTGCCACGCCCGCCGCCGTCGCGACGTCGTTGATCGTGACCACGGGCGGCCTCCTGGGGACGTGACGGGGTGCGCCGCTGTCGAAGCGCATCGACAATGGCACGAAGGTAGGGGACACCCGCGCGAAACACAAGCAGGATTTGCCGTCGGAAGATATTCGATTCGCATTCGACGATCACCACTCGCGTCGAAACTGTCGAACGCGCCTGATAGGAGAACTTTGCCCAGCTCAGAGGTCAGTTTTCGGAGCCGGCCGGAGTTCCTGGGTGCGCTCCCAGAAAGTCTTGACCTCGTGCTCACACGACTGTAATAGTCGTCACCATCCTCACCTTCGACGCGAATGTTCCGCGCCGCACTGTCGAAACGATTCGACGAATCCGGGAGGCCGTTCGTGCGCCAGTCCCCGCTCCGCCGTGCCCTTGTCCCGGTGGTCGCCGCCACCCTGCTGCTGGCCCCCGCGCCGGCCCTCGCAGCACCCCCGATGCCGTTCCGCGACCCGGCGCTGCCGCTCGCGACGAGGATCGACGACCTGCTGTCCCGGCTGACGGCCGACGAGAAGATCTCGCTGCTGCACCAGTACGAGCCGGCCATCCCACGCCTGGGCATCGGCGTCTTCAAGACCGGCACCGAGGCACTCCACGGCGTCGCCTGGTCGACCGACTACGACAACAACGGCGCCGTCGTCAAAGCCGACGGCACGGTGTTCCCGCAGGCCATCGGCCTGGCGTCGACGTGGGACCCGGCACTGGTCAAGCAGGTCGGCACGGCCGTCGGGCAGGAGGCGCGCGGCTTCAACGCGCGCAACCCGACGCTGTGGGGCCTCAACCTGTGGGCGCCGGTGGTCAACCTGCTGCGCGACCCGCGGTGGGGCCGCAACGAAGAGGGCTACTCCGAGGACCCGTACCTCACCGGTGAGCTCGCGACGGCGTACGGCCGCGGCATCCAGGGCGACGACCCGCGCTACCTGCAGGCCGCGCCGACGTTGAAGCACTACCTCGCCTACAACAACGAGGTCAGCCGCGACACCAGCAACTCCTCCGTGCCGCCGAAGATCCTGCACGACTACGACGAACAGGCGTTCAAGATCCCGCTGCAGGCAGGCGCGGCCAACGGCGTCATGCCGTCGTACAACCTGGTCAACGGGCGGCCGAACACGGTGAGCCCCGACCTCGGCGGCCTGCTGCGGAAGTGGGCGCCCCAGGACATCGCCGTCGTCAGCGACGCCGGCGCCCCGTCCAACCTCGTCAACTCGGAGAAGTACTACGCCACCAAGGCGGAAGCGGACGCGGCGGCCATCAAGGCCGGGCTCGACAGCTTCACCGACAACGACACCAACGGCTCGATCACCGTCGAGGCCGTCAAGGAAGCGCTGACGCGCGGGCTGCTGACCATGGCCGACGTCGAAAAGGCCGACCGGCACCTGCTGTCGCTGCGCTTCCGGCTCGGCGAGTTCGACCCGCCGGGCCGCAACCCGTACGCGAAGATCACCCCGGCCGTGATCGACTCGCCGGAGCACCGCGCCCTCGCGCGCAAGGTGGCCGACGAGCAGGTCGTCCTGCTGCGCAACAACGCGAACGCGCTTCCGCTCGACGCGACGAAGAAGAAGGTGGCCGTCGTCGGTCCGCTGTCCGACACGCTGTACGAAGACTGGTACAGCGGCGCGATGCAGTACCGTGTCACGCCGAAGCAGGGCATCGCGGAACGGCTCGGGACCGCGGTGTCCTCGTCCGAAGGCGTCGACCGGATCGCGCTCAAGGACCTCGCCACCGGTCGCTACCTGACCGCGCCTTCCTCGCCGGGCAAGGTGACCGCGGGTGGGACCGTCGCGGGCACGGCGGAGTCCTTCGACGTCTTCGACTGGGGCGCGGACAAGAACACCCTGCGCGCGGCGGCGAACGGCAAGTACCTGAGCTACTCCGGCGGCGCGCTGGTCAACGACGTCGACCAGCCGACCGGGTGGTTCGTCCAGCAGCAGCTCAAGCTCGACCCGCAGCCCGACGGCAGCTACGTGCTCGAGTACGCGGGCAACGAGGTCACCGAGCCGTGGTTCGGCCCGAACCGCTACGCCGTCGTCGGTGCCGACGGAGTCCTCACGATCTCCGCGCCCGACGCGGCGCACGCGACGAAGTTCGGCCGTGAGGTGCTCACGAGCGGCGTCTCCTCGGCGGTCGACGCGGCGCGAGGTGCCGACACCGCGGTGGTCGTGGTCGGCAGCATGCCGTTCATCAACGGCCGCGAGGCGAACGACCGGACGAGCACTTCGCTGGCTCCGGCGCAGCGGGCGTTGATCGAAGCGGTTTCGAAAGTCAATCCGCACACCGTCGTGGTGGTGGAGAACAGCTACCCGACGACCGGCTGGGACACGCTGTCCGTGCCGGGGATCGTGTGGACGAGCCACGCCGGGCAGGAGACCGGGCACGCGGTCGCCGATGTCCTGTTCGGCGACCACGACCCGACCGGGCGGCTTACGCAGACCTGGTACGCGTCCGACGCCGGGCTGCCGAGCATTCTCGACTACGACATCGAGAAGACCGGGATGACGTACCAGTACTACCGCGGGAAGCCGTTGTACCCGTTCGGTTACGGGCTCGGCTACACGAATTTCCGGTACGGCGCGGTGCATGCTTCGCGGGTCGGCGGTTCCGTGCAGGTCAGTGTGGACGTGACGAACACGGGTGCTCGCTCCGGGACGGACGTCGTCCAGCTGTACTCGAAGGAGTCCGATGTGCAGCGGTTGCGGGACTTCTCCCGGGTGACGCTCGCACCGCACGAAACGCGCTCCGTGCGGTTCTCCGTGCCGGTGGCGGACTTGGCGTCGTGGAACGCCTCGCTGGGACGGTCTGTGGTGGCTGCCGGGATGCACGACTTCTCGGTGGGCCGCAACGCCGCCGACCTCTCGGCGGCGCAGCCGGTGTTCGTGCCGGGGGAGCGGATCCCGCCGCGCGACCTGAGCCGGACCACGCAGGCGCAGAACTTCGACGACTACGCCGGGACGACGCTGACGGACACGTCGAAGACGTCGGGCACCTCGGTCGCTGCTGTGGCCGGGAGCTGGCTGGCGTATCGCGACGTCGCCCTTTCCGGCGCGGCCCGGTTCACGGCGTCGGTGTCCACAGTGGAGTCAGCACGCGTCACGGTCCGGTTGGACTCGCCGACCGGCCGGGTCCTGGGCACGGCTTCGGTGTCGTCGACCGGCGACCGATACGCGTACACGACGGTGACGGCGGCCCTGGCGAAGGCGACCGGCCGCCACGACGTGTACCTGACCTTCGACGGGCCGGTGAACCTGGCGACGTTCTCCCTGCGCTGAGCGGTTTGCCGCGGCTGGTCGTGAGTGAGAAACAGTGTTAGAACACTGTTTCTCACTCACGACCGCGGTCAGGGTTTCCGGCCCACCCCGGCGTACGGCAGCGTGTTGATCGCCGGGTCGTCGGACATGTCGCCGACCCCCTCCGGCTTCCACATCGCGCAGCCGACCACGCCCGGCTCGACCATCTCGAAGCCGTCGAAGAAGGCGAGCACCTCGTCGTGCGTGCGGGGGACCGGCTGGTTCTGCTGGTCCTGGTTGCTCTTGTACACCTCGACCGCCTCGTCAAGCCGCTCGGACTCGGAGTCCGCCGCGACGTGCGTGACCGCCAGCATGCTGCCCGGGGCCAGGCGGTCGCGGTAGCGAGCCAGGATGCCGGCCGGGTCCCACGAGTCCGGCACGAAGTGCAGCAGCAGCAACATGAACACGCCGACCGGCTGGTCCAGGTCCAGCAGCTTTCCCGCGCCGTCGAAGATGTCGTTGACGTCGCGCAGGTCGGCCTGCAGCACCAGGCAGTTTTCGTTGTCCTGCAACAGCAGCTCGCTGTGCGCCACCGCCACCGATTCGCGGTCGACGTACACCACGCGGCACGACGGGTCGGCCTGCTGGACGATCTCGTGCAGGTTCCCCACGGTCGGGATGCCGGCGCCGATGTCGAGGAACTGCCGGACGCCGGAGTCGACCATGAACTTCGCCGCGCGGCGCAGGAACGCGCGGTTGAGGCGGGCGGCGTCGCGCACGCCCGGCATGATCTGGAGGATCTGCTCGCCGAGCGCCCGGTCGGCGGCGAAGTTGTGGTCGCCGTCGAGCCAGAAGTCGTACACCCGCGCCGGGTTCGGCACCGTGGTGTCGATCTCCGGCGGTACCCAGCTCAGCTCCCCGGTCACGGGACCTCCCACCCTCGCGGACTCCTGGAGTGGCGGAGTGTAGCCCTCTCACCCGTTCGTGTGGACCGACACTCGACGCGCCCGCCGCCCCGCTAGGGTGTTTCGGTGGCGAGGAGACGAGACATGACGGACGCACGTCCCGTTCCCGGCCGCTGGCCCGTGCTCGGGCACACGGTGTCCCTCCTGCGCGACCCGCTGAAGCTCTTCACTTCCCTTCCGTCGCACGGAGATGTCGTCGAACTCCGCCTCGGCCCGCTGCCGGTGCACGTGGTCACGACCCCGGAACTGTCCTGGCAGGTGCTCGCCACCGACGCCGACAAGTTCGACAAGGGCCTCGTCTTCGACAAGATGCGCCCGCTCTTCGGCGACGGTCTGGCCACCTCGAACGGCGAGCTCAACCGCCGCCAGCGCCGCCTCGTCATGCCCGCCTTCGGTCGCACGCGGATCGCGGGCTACGCCGAGACCACGATGACGAAACTGGCCGACGAGCTGGCGAGCTCGTGGCAGCCCGGCGAAGTCGTCGAGTTCGACCGGCGGATACAGGACCTCGTGCTGACCATCGCGGGACAGACGCTCTTCTCCACCGCGCTCGGCGACGATGCACTGGCGGAAATCCAGCGCTCGATCCCGGTCATGCTGAAATACGTACTGATCCGAGCATTTTCTCCGAAATTCGTGGAAAAGCTGCCCATCCCGCCGAACCGGAAGTTCGACGCCGCGGCCGCGCGGCTGCGGGAAGTCATCGGCGAAACCGTGGTCGCCGCCCGGGAACAGGGAGCCGACCACGGCGACCTGCTGTCGATGCTGCTGCTGGCCCGCGACGAGGACACCGGCGAGGGCATGTCCGACCGGCAGGTGCACGACGAGGTCATCACGATCCTCACCACCGGCGCCGAGACCACCGCGGTCGCGCTGGCCTGGTTCTTCCACGAGCTCGGACAGCACCCGGACGTCGAAAAACGGTTCCACGCGGAGGTCGACGACGTCCTCGGCGGCCGGCCCGCGCGGTTCGAGGACCTGCCGGACCTGGTGTACACGCACCAGATCGTCAACGAGATCGTCCGCCGCACCCCGCCGCTGATCCTCATGCGCCGCGCTCGCGAGGACGTCGAGCTGGGCGGCATCACCATCCGGGCGGGCACCGAGGTCGCGGTCAGCCAGCACACCCTGCACCGGGACCCGCGCTGGTTCCCCGATCCCGAACGCTTCGACCCGGACCGCTGGACGCCCGGCCACACCGCGGAACTGCCGAAGGGCGCGTACATCCCGTTCGGCGCCGGCGCGCGGTTGTGCCCGGGGCACGTCTTCGCACCGACGGAGATCGGCATCATCGCCGCCACGATCGGTGCGCGCTGGCGGCTGGTTCCCGTGCCGGGCAAGAAGGTCCGCGCGCAGCTCAAGGCCACCATGCAGCCGAACCGGCTGCCGATGACCGTGGTCCCGCGCGGGACCTGACGGTACCCGTTCGGCTACCGGGTGTAGTGTTCCCGAGTTCGTTCACCTGTCCGAGTCCGGAGGGCTGTGTCCGATGAAAGGCATGACCGCGTGAAGCTGCCCGTCAAGGTGACGTCAGCCTTGTTCGCCTGCGGTGTCCTGCTCGCCTCGTTGACCGCCGCGATGCCCGCCGAGGCCGCCGCGATCTCCTGCACCGACACGGATCTGCCGGTCAGCGGCCCGGGTCTGCCGCCGCTGGTGCCGGGCGCGCCCGGCACCATGCACGGCCGGCTGTGCCTGCCCGCCGGCGAGGCGCCGGACACCGTCCAGCTGCTCGTGCACGGCGGGACGTACAACAGCGCGTACTGGGACCTGCCGTACCAGCCCGAGCGCTACTCCTACCAGCGCGACATGGCCGCGCACGGCTACGCGACCTTCGCCGCGGACCAGCTCGGCGCCGGGCGCAGCAGCCGCCCGCTGAGCCTGCCGCTGTCGGTCTGGGCGGCGGCCGAGTCGACGCACGAGGTGGTCGGCCACCTGCGGGCCGGGCACGTCGGCGGCGTGCGGTTCGCGAAGGTCGTCATCGTCGGGCACTCGGTCGGGTCCGGGGTCGTCGCCGTGGAGGCGTCGACCTACCACGACGTCGACGGTGTGGTCCTCACCGGCATCACGCACCTGCCCGCGCTGCCGGTGCTGGCGCTCGGCGCGGCGCTCGGTCTGCAGCCCGCGCTGCTCGACGGGCAGCTCGGCCGGCTGGGCAGTGACCCGCTCTACTTCACCACGCGACCGGGCGCGCGGACCGGGTTGTTCTACGCCGCGGGCGATTCCGACCCCGCTGTGGTCGCCGCCGACGACGCGACCAAGGACCAGGTTTCGGTGCCCGGCATGGGCACGGTCGCGTTGTTCGGGATCATGTTGCCGGCGACGAAGGGAATTACCGTACCGGTTTTCCAGGTGGTGGGAGAAAAGGACGTTCTTTTCTGCGGCCTGCTCGCGCTGCGTGACTGTTCGAACGCGGGTGTGCTGCGAGCGCAGGAAGCGCCGTATTACGCCGACCCGTCGAAACTGTCGATGTACGTCCTCCCGGGTGCCGGTCATTCCGTTGCGTTGCACGAAAACGCGGCGAACTACCGTGACGCCACCCGGTCGTGGCTGCGGGATCGCCTGGCGATCGCTCCGCAGGGTTATCACTCGATTGGATGAATACTGTTTCGTGCGCCGGACGCAATTTCGCGCCAAGATATATCGGCTACCCGACCGGAGTGTGACTGGACCCAGGACAGGCTGAGGTGACTGCTCCCCATCCCCGCGGTGACGACCCGCGGAAGAAGCCGTCCGCCGAACGTGCGGCGAGACGGCTCGGCACTCTGGCGCGCAAGTGGGGCTACCTGATCAGCACGACCGCGTACCTGCCGCACACGCCCGAGGAGATCGAGCGCGAGCTGGCGGTGCTCGTCGGCCGGTTGTTCGAAGCGATCGCGAGCGATCCGCCGGAGCTCGAGGAAGCCGCGGCCGCGGGCGCGCGGCTCGTCGAGCTGCGCTGCGTCGGCGCGGACAGCCTGCGCCGCAGCCTGGAGGTGCTGGGCAAGGCCCTGCTGCGTGAGCCGGAGCTGCGCCGGGTCGACGGGCTGGCCGAGCGGGTCGTGCTGGTGCTCGGCGCGCTCAGCTCGGGCTACGGCGAGATGTTGCGCGAAGACATCCAGAAGCGTCAGGAAGGCCTGAGCCGGGCGTTGCTCAAGGTGGAGCAGGAAACCCGGCAGAAGCAGGTCATCACGCGCGCGCAGTTCGAAGAAGTGTTCGCCGGCTCGGCCAGCGGCGTCGCGCTCACCGAGCTGAACGGCCGCGTGCTGCGCGCCAACGCGGCGCTCGCCAAGACGCTCAACCGCACGCCGGCCGAGATCGCCGCGATGACCTTGTTCGACCTGGTTCACCCGGAGGAGGTCGAGGAGCTGCGGGAGGCTTACGCCGAGCTGGTGGCCGGCCGGCTGCACCGGCTGCGCGTCGGACGCCGCCTGGTCGGCAAGGACGGCGAGCCGATGTGGGCCACGTTCGCCGCGTCGGTGATCCGCGACGCGGTCGGCGCGCCCCGGCAGCTGATCACGATCGTCGACGACGACACCGAGGTGTCGCTGCTGCAGCGGCGGCTGTCCCACCAGGCCCTGCACGACGTGCTCACCGCGCTGCCGAACCGGCAGTTCTTCAGCACCCGCCTGGAGAACCTGCTGCGCGACGCCGACGCGTCGCGGGGCGTCACGCTCTTCCACCTCGACCTCGACGGCTTCTCGCAGATCACCGGCGGCCTCGGCCAGGACCTCGGCGACCGCGTGCTGCGCGGGGTCGCCGGGAAGCTGAAGGCGGTGTTCGAAGGCGAGAAGGCCCTCGTCGCGCGTCTCGGCGGTGACGAGTTCGGCGTGCTGGTGCAGAACACCGCGGACACGCCGGGTGTCCTGACGCTCGTCCGCCGGATCACCCACGAGCTGGCCGAGCCGGACTACGTGGACGGGACCCACGGCGTCGCGGTGTCGGCCAGCATCGGCGTCGTCCACCGGCCGCCGCGCGACATCACGCCGGCCGAGCTGCTGCGCGCATCGGACCTGACGCTGCGCCGCGTGCAGCGGGCCGGGAACCAGTGGGGCCTGTTCGACCGCGAGCTGGACCGCCGCGACCGCCACGACTTCGGGCTCGCCGCGGCGATGGCGGGTGCCTGGGAGAACGGCGAGATCGAGGTCGGCTACCGGCCGCTGGTGGCGGCGGCGGACGGCTCGGTGCAGGGCATCGAGGCGCGGCTGCGCTGGAACCACCCCACCGAAGGCCTGCTGCCACACGAAACGTGCGTGCGGCTGGCGGGGGAGACGGGCCTGGCGCTGCCGCTGGGCACGTGGCTCCTGCACACGGCGGTCGAGCAGGTCGCGGCGGCCGGCGTCGCCATGCCGCTGACCGTCGAGCTGACGGCGCACCAGGCCGCCGACCCGGAGCTGGTCGGCGAGATCCGCGGTGTGCTGGAGTCGACCGGCCTGTCGCCCGGCAACCTGCGGCCCGGCTTCCCGTCGCCGGCGCTGCTCGCGGACTCCGGCGACGCGGCCGACAACCTCAAGGTGCTGGCGGAAATCGGCGTGGACGCGGAGATCCACGGCTTCGGCGACGTCACGTGCCTCACCGAGTTCCCGGTGCGCGCGGTCCGCGTGGCGGCCCGGCTCGTGGAGCGCCGGGAGCACCCGCTGGTGGACCGATCGCTGACGGCGCTGGTCGAAGCGGCCCACCTGGCCGGCGCGGAGGTCGGCGTGACCGGGATCGAGCGCGCGGACCAGCGCGACTGGTGGCGAGACCGGGGCGCGGACCGGCTTTCGGGGCCGTTTTTCACGGAGGTTCCGGGCGGCTTGCCGTTCTGCTGAGCCGGCCGGTGCCTGTCTCGAGGCGCGGACAGCTCGTCGGTGTCGGGCGCACCCGACGCCACATCGGGTGCGCGAACGTCCGGATTCCGGACCGAACCGCCCGCTATACGGGCAGTAAGGTCATCCTGCTCCGATATTTACGCCGAATGGCGCAACACAACTAGACCATCCGGTCCTGTCGCGCGAAGTGACCTCCTCATTACCCTCCAGTAGATCAGTGGTGCCGATCACAGTCGCCGGAGGAGGCCCCATGGCGTCGCGCGTCCGAGGACCCGGCTCCGAAGATCGGCGCGAACTGCGGCTCAGGCACATCGCCGGCTGCCTCTCCTGCACCCTCAAGTGCGGGTACTGCGGCCTGCCCGTCCGGCTCACCGGGCGGGGCGACCACCCCGGCTACGGCGTGGTCGAAGAAGTCACCGGGGAACTGGTGCTGCTGCACCGGTTCTGCCGCGGCGCGCTCGGCCGCTGCGGTACGCGGGGGTGCGTGCTGCGGCGCGCCCACCTCGGCCGCGCGACCGAGCAGTACGAAACCGGCCGCCGCCGTCCCGGGCGCTACCAGCGCCTCGGCGTCCGGCGGTCGCCCGACCTCGATCTGTACCGGAAACACTGGCGGGTCGCGAAGATGCGGTACGCGTGCAAGGCGTGCCGCTACTACACCGGCTCGCACTGAGCCGTTCCTCGAAGTACGTCCGGAGGACTCGTGCTCGTTCGTCTCATCCTCGGTCTGCTCATGACGGTCGTCGGCCTCGCCGTCGCCGGCAAGCGGGTGGCCTTCCTGTACCGGCTGATCAAGGCCGGCCAGCCCGACACCAAGCGGTCGGACGACCTGGGCGCCCGCGTCTTCGCGCAGGTGCGCGAGGTGTTCGGCCAGCGCAAGCTCCTGAAGTGGTCCGTGCCCGGCCTGGCGCACTTCTTCACCTTCTGGGGCTTCGTGATCCTCGCGTCGGTGTACCTCGAGGCGTACGGCGCGCTCTTCGACGAGCGGTTCGCGATCCCGTGGATCGGCCACTGGGCGGTGCTCGGCTTCCTGCAGGACTTCATCGCCGTCATGGTGGCCGTCTCGCTGGGCGTTTTCACGGTGATCCGGATCCGGAACGCCCCCGAGCGCAAGGACCGCGCGTCGCGCTTCTACGGCTCGCACACCGGCGGCGCGTGGCTGATCCTCTTCATGATCTTCAACGTCGTCTGGACGATGTTCTTCTTCCGCGGCGCGTCGTCGGCGTCCGGCAACTTCCCGTACGACAACGGCGCGTACGTCTCGCTCGGCGTCGGGAACCTCCTGGAGCCGCTCGGGCACTCGACGACCGAGGTGCTCGAGACGGTCGGCCTGATGCTGCACATCGGCGTCATGCTGGTGTTCCTGTCGATCGTGCTCTACTCCAAGCACCTGCACATCTTCGTGGCGCCGATCAACGTCTCGGCGAAGCGGCTGCCGGACGGCCTCGGCCCGCTGCTGCCGATGGAGTCCGGCGGCAAGCCGATCGACTTCGAGGACCCGGGAGAGGACGACACGTTCGGCCGCGGCAAGATCGGCGACTTCACGTGGAAGGGCATGCTCGACTTCGCCACGTGCACCGAGTGCGGCCGCTGCCAGTCGCAGTGCCCGGCGTGGAACACCGGGAAGCCGTTGTCGCCCAAGCTCGTCATCATGAACCTGCGCGACAACCTGTTCGAGGAGGCGCCCTACATCCTCGCGGGCACCGACCACGAGGAGGCGCGCCCGCTGGTCGGCCCGGAGGCCGACGGCGGCGTCATCGACCCGGACGTCCTCTGGTCCTGCACCACCTGCGGCGCGTGCGTCGAGCAGTGCCCGGTGGACATCGAGCACGTCGACCACATCGTCGACATGCGCCGCTACCAGGTGATGATCGAGTCGGCGTTCCCGACCGAGCTGGGCGGGCTGTTCAAGAACCTGGAGACCAAGGGCAACCCCTGGGGCCAGAACAACTCCGAGCGCCTCGCCTGGACGAAGGACCTGGACTTCGACGTCCCGGTGTTCGACGGCGAGCTCGCGGAGGACGTCGAATACGTCTACTGGGTCGGCTGCGCGGGCGCGTTCGACGACCAGGCGCGCAAGACGGTCCGCGCCACGGCCGAATTGCTGCACATCGCGGGCGTGAAGTACGTGGTGCTCGGCAAGGAGGAGTCGTGCACGGGCGACCCGGCGCGGCGCGCGGGCAACGAGTTCCTCTTCCAGATGATGGCCCAGCAGACGGCGGAGACGCTCAACGCGGTGTTCGAGGGCCGCGAGCCGAAGCTGCGCAAGATCGTCACGACCTGCCCGCACTGCCTCAACACGCTGGGCCGCGAGTACCCGGACCTGGACGGGCACTACGAGGTCGTCCACCACACGCAGCTGCTCAACCGCCTGGTGCGCGGCGGTCAGCTGACGCCGGTGAAGGCGGTCGAGGACGGTCCGAAGGTGACCTACCACGACCCGTGCTACCTCGGGCGCCACAACAAGGTCTACACCCCGCCCCGCGAACTGGTGGGTGCGACGGGCGCGACCTTGGAGGAGATGCCCCGCCACGCGGACCGGGCGCTGTGCTGCGGCGCGGGAGGCGCCCGCATGTGGATGGAGGAGCAGATCGGCAAGCGCATCAACCTCGAGCGCGTGGACGAGGCGATCGCGACCGACGCGGAGACGATCGTGACCGGCTGCCCGTTCTGCCGGGTGATGCTGACCGACGGGCTGGTGCAGCGGCAGAGTGAGCAGAAGGCGGAGAACGTCGATGTGCGGGACGTAGCTCAGCTGCTGCTGGAGCGGGTGAAGGCTCCGGAGGCGGCGCCCAAGCCTTGAGCGGCTAGGACTGGTCGACGGCTTTGATCGTCGCGCAGAACCCTTCGATGGCGAGGAGGTCGTCTTCCGGGACCTCCTCGCCGGAGAAGTGCATCAGGTCGTTGCGGATGTTCTTCGCCTTCGTGAGGAGGTCGAGGAACGTCTCGTGGTCGAGCGGCCAGTTCAGCAGCTCGAACCGCTCCGGGGGCTCGAGCATGCGGACGTAGCTGCCGAAAGTCGGGTTGCTCGCCCACTTCGGCGTCGCCTTCTCGATCACTTCCTCGGGCAGGCAGGGTCGGGTGTGCCGGCGAATCCGCAGTTCCGCCTCCTCCAGCAGGGAAAACGGCCGCGCGAGCGTGCCGAACTGACGGGCGAGGTCGTTGGCCGTCACGATGCCGATGAGCTTCCGGCGATCCTCTCCCCGGACGAAGACGTACCCGCGTCGGTAGATCTCGTCGATCTGCGCGAAGAGCTCGTCGTCGAAGTCGATGACCCGGACCTGGGTGGTGGCGTCCCGCAGGGTCGGCTCGGGGTTCGTCAGGCGCGCCTTGCCGATCGACTCCCAGCTGACCGCACCGACCGGGAACCCGTCCTCGTCGGTGACCGCCAGCTGGGAGTAGTTCTTGGCCAGCATGAGCGTCACCGCGGTGGCGAGCGGCTTCCCGGCCGTGACGGCCTCGATGGTGGGGTCGTCCGGCAGGACCGCGCGCACCATCCACTTGGCCGGGAGGTCGTCCAGCGCCTCGACCTCGGCGGGATCCAGCTCCGAGCCCGCCGTGCCCGGCTCGTCGGCGAGCGGGACCAGCTCGACGACCGCGTCCATCCGGGCCGAGGTGAACGGTGGCTTGGTCGTGACTCCGTGCTCGGCCAGCTCCGACTGAACGGTCACCAGCGAGGTCGCGGTCCGCCGCCGGTAAGCCCACAGGGACAGCAGGTTCCGGACGGTCAGCTTCACCGGCGCCGCACCGGTTTCGACGGCTTCCCACAGGTCGGCCCGGGTCGCGTCGGGATCGAGGTTCGCCGAAGCGTGCCGCCAGCCCGGGTCCGGCCGCCCGGCCGCGATGTCGCCGATCCGCCGGGCGGCCTCGTGCCGGCTCAGCCGGCAGACCGTGAGCAGGGAACCGAGACTGCCGCGCAGGTCGGGGCCGAACTCACCGGGGTCGATGCCGGTCCGGAGCCACCGGACGGGCCGGGCGTGCCGGCAGTCCGGGGTCGCGTCGGGGCGGTAGTGGTACGACCCGGTGACCTCGCCGATGGCGAACTGCCGCACGTTCTTGAGCGGCATGACCACGAGGTCGCCCTCGCTCATCTCCCGGTAGAAGCGCCACAGCTGCCCGGCCCAGTTCCCGATCACGGAGGCGGACCGCTGCGGGTAGTGCTCCCGGAGCCCCGTCTTGAGTGCTTCCTTGTCGTCGAACCGGCCGAGCGCGGGAACGCCGCCCCAGCCGACGATCGCGAGACCTTCGGCGAGGGCTTCCTGGTCGCGCTCGCCTTGCCTGCCGGCGCGGACTTGCCAAGCTGACTTCATCGTTCTCCCGGTTCCCTGGGGCACCGAACTGGCCCACGCACCCCAGTCGGTCGAGGGACGGTGATCGTCGCCCGAACCCGGCCGGTTCACCCGTTCGCCGCGCATCTTCACGCCGCGGTGTGACTCTGTCCGGAGTCGGACGTGGGGAGGGGCGATGGGACACCGAGCGACGATCGAGACCCTGGAAGGAGCCGTAGCGCGGCTGGACGTGCGGCGAGGCTCGTGGCTGGTCGGCCGCGTGCCCGAGGCGGACCTCAAGCTCCACTCCGACCGGGTGAGCCCGCGCCACGCCTGGCTCCGGCGCGACGCACGCGGCACCTGGGTGTCCGACGCCGGCTCGCGCGCCGGCACGCTCGTCAACGGCGAGGCTCTGGCGCCGCGACAGGCGCGGCTGCTGCACGACGGTGACCGCGTGTCCTTCGGGCCCATCACCGCCGTCTACACGGACGTCGGCGCGGCCGGTGACGATCGGCCGGTGTTCGCCGTGGTTCCCGCTGAGCGGACCGGCACGTCCGCGCTGGTGCTCGGCCCGGTCCTGTTCGTGACCGGGTTCGCGCTCGGGGCGGTGCGGGTGCTCCGGCACTTCGACATCGGGCCGGAGCTCGGTGTCGCGCTGCTGGTCGTCGGCCTGTGCGTGACGGTGCTCGGACTCGTGCTGGCACGCCGGCGAAAGGCGCGCCCGCGCCGTCCGTCGGCCATCCGAGGTAAAGGCGGCACCGCCGAACGGTGAAAACCGCCGCCCTGGGGATGCTTCCCCGGGGCGGTTTTCGTTGCGCCGTCCGGGTGGCCGTGCGGTGAATCCCGCGTGGCCACCGGTGAAAAACGTTCCGGACACCCTCCTATTCGGACGACTTCCCCCGCAGGTCGCGGCGAGGCCGGTGACCGTCCGGCTACTCCGCGTCAGACTCCCCGGTGGGTTTACAACGTTCCGGCAACCGCCTTGACAGGGCCTGTGGTACGTACCACTCTAACCCCAACATTGGTCTACACCATTTGGGGAGTCCGGCCGCTTCCGGCCGGGCATCGAAAGGACGGCATCGAGTGAAACGCTGGCTCAAGCTGGCGGCGGGCGCCGCCGCACTCACCCTCGCGACCGCGGGCTGCGCGGGTTCCAGCGGCACGGACACCGCCGCTTCGTCGAGCGGTGCTCCCGCGCAGATCACCGGCGACGTCACGGTCTGGCTGATGACCGGGTCCGCGCCGAGCACCCTGACCGACGCGCTCAACAAGGAGTTCGAGGCCGCGCACCCCGGCGTCAAGGTCAAGTACGAAATCCAGCAGTGGGACGGCATCCAGCAGAAGCTGACCACCGCGCTGGCCGGCGGCACCCCGCCTGACGTCATCGAGATCGGCAACACGCAGACCGCCGCGTTCGCCGCGCAGGAGGGCGTGCTGACCGACCTGTCCGGTGACAAGGACAGCTTCAACGGCGCGCAGTGGCTGAAGGGTCTCGCGGACTCCGGCACCTACGAGGGCAAGACCTACGGCGTCCCGTTCTACGCGGCCAACCGTGAGGTCATCTACCGCAAGGACATGTTCGAGCAGGCGGGCATCACCAAGGCGCCGACGTCGAACGACGAGTGGATCGACGCGATCACCAAGCTGAAGACGAAGTTCGGGTCCGACCCCGACTTCCAGCCCTTGTACATGCCGGGCCAGAACTGGTACGCGCTGCTGTCGTTTATCTGGGACAACGGCGGGGACATCGCCCAGCCCGACGGCAAGAAGTTCAAGGCGACGCTGGACAGCGCCGGCGCGAAGGCGGGCCTGGACTTCTACAAGAAGCTCGTCGACACCTCCGGCACCAAGGCGCCGAAGGACGCCGACGAGGCCAAGCCGCAGCAGGCGACCGTCTACGGCGGCGGCAAGGTGGCCATGATGATCGGTCTCCCGTGGGAGCTGCCGACGGCCGCCAAGACGGACCCGAGCCTGACCGCCAAGACCGGCGCGTTCGCGATTCCGAGCAAGACCGCCGGCCAGAGCGCCCCGGTCTTCCTGGGCGGCTCGAACCTGGCGATTCCGGCCAACAGCAAGAACGCGGCCGCCGCCAAGGAGTACATCAAGCTGCTCTCCAGCCCGAAGTACCAGAGCCAGCTCGCCGCCGCCGGCGTCGTGCCCGGCACGTCGACCGACCTCACCGGCCTGGACAAGGACCCGCTGGGCAGCGTGATGGCGAAGGCCTCCACCAACGGCAAGGCCGTGCCGGCCAGCCCGCAGTGGGGTGACGTGGAGTCCGGCCAGAACCCGGTCAAGGACATGCTGACCGCGTACCTGACCGGCAAGAAGACGCTCGACCAGGCGACCGCCGACGCCAACGCAGCGCTGAACAAGCTCATCGGCGGATGACAGCGACCGCCAATGTGACGATGCCGGCGGGGGCGACCCCGCCGGCATCGCCGCGCGACACGCGGGCCAAGAAGCGCAGGCGGGGTCGGTTCGGCGACCGGGTGCTCCCGTACCTGCTGCTGCTTCCCGCGCTCGCCGCGATCCTGGTCCTGCTCGCCTGGCCGCTGGTCCAGGTGCTCGCGATCAGCTTCCGCAAGCTCGACATCGGCCAGCTGGTCTCCGGCAAGACCGTCTGGATCGGGTTCGACAACTACACGAACACGCTCTCGGATCCGGAGTTCTGGACGGTCACCTTCCGGACCCTGGTCTTCACCGCCGCCATCGTGGCCGCCACCATCCTCGGCGGCCTGCTGCTGGCGGTGCTCATGCGCCACCTAGGCCCGGTCGTGCGGGTCATCGTGCAGGTCACGCTGGTGCTGGCCTGGGCGACGCCGGTGATCGCTACGACCACCGTGTTCCAGTGGATCTTCGACGAGCAGTACGGGATCCTCAACAAGACCCTCGACCGGCTCGGCTTCCACGGCTTCATCGGCTTCTCGTGGTTCTCGAGTGGTGCGAGCACGCTGTCGGTGATCGGGCTGCTCATCGTGTGGCAGGCCGTGCCGTTCGTGACGTTCTCGCTGTACGCGGGCATCATCGGCGTCTCGCGCGAGCAGTACGAGGCCGCCGGCATCGACGGCGCCAGCGCGTGGCAGACGTTCCGCGCGGTCACCTGGCCCGCGATCAAGCCGATCACCACCATGGTCACCTTCCTGTCCGTGCTGTGGGACTTCAACGCGTTCGCCCAGATCTGGGCGATCCGCGAAGGCGGCCCCGACGGCGGAAGCACCACCCTGGCCGTCGTGCTCTACCTCAAGGGCATCGCGGGCAACCACTTCGGCGCGGCGGCCGCGATCGCGACGCTGATGCTGATCGTGCTCGCGCTCATCACGGGCCGGTACATCCAGCTGCTCACCCGGACCCGGGAAGGTGATCTGTCGTGAAGAAGTCGCTCTCGCAGCGGATCGTGCTCTCGGTGGTCGGCGTGCTCGTGGCACTGGCGATCGTCTTCCCGACGTACTGGATGTTCGTCACGTCGCTGCGGACGCCCGGCGAGATCCTGTCGCCGAAGTACGACCTGATCCCGACGTCCTTCTCGTTCGGCAACTTCGCCACGGCGCTGGGCAAGGACAACTTCCCGACCTACCTGATGAACAGCCTGATCGTCACGGTCGGCTCGGTGCTGTGCGCGCTGGTCGCGGGCACCCTGGCGGCGATCCCGCTGTCGCGGCTGCGCTTCACCGGCCGCAAGGGCTTCCTCGTGCTGGTCATGGTGGCGCAGCTGGCGCCGGTGTCGGCGCTGTTCATCCCGCTGTTCCTGCTCATGCGGGACGCCGGGCTGCTCAACACGCTGCCGTCGCTGCTGCTGATCTACTTCGCCACCACGCTGCCGTTCACGGTCTGGATGCTCTACGGCTTCGTCAACGGGATCCCGTACGAGCTGGAAGAAGCCGCGATGATCGACGGCTGCAGCCAGACCGGCGCGTTCCGCCGGGTGACGCTGCCGCTGCTCGGGCCCGGGCTGGTCACCACCTCGGTGTTCAGCTTCATCACCGCGTGGAACGAGTACCTGTTCGCCCTGGTGTTCATCCGGGACAAGCCGAAGGAGACGCTGCCGGTGTGGCTGGCGTCCTTCCGCACGGCGTTCGCCACCGACTGGGGCGGCGTCATGGCCGCGTCGGTCATCTACGCGATCCCGGCGCTGGTGTTCTTCCTGCTCGTGCAACGCAAGCTCGTGTCCGGCGCGACCGCCGGCGCCGTGAAGGGGTAGCGGTTGACCACACCGGAGAAGCTCGCCGAGGCCGTCCTCCTGCCCGGGTTCGCCGGGACCACCGCGCCGGACTGGCTGCGCCGCCGGATCGCCGGCGGCCTGGGCGGGGTGGTGCTGTTCGGCCGCAACGTCGTCGACGACGAGCAGGTCGCCGCGCTCACCGCGCAGCTGCGGGGCGAGCGGGACGGCGTCGTGGTCGGCATCGACGAAGAAGGTGGCGACGTCACCCGCCTCGACGTCAACACCGGGTCGTTCGTGCCGGGCCCGCTGGCCCTCGGCGCGGCCGACGACCCGGAGCTGACCACGGCGGTCGCCGCCGCGCTCGGCGAACGGCTGGCTGCCTGCGGCGTGACGCTGAACCTCGCGCCGTGCGCGGACCTGACCCTGGCGGCCGAGGACCCGATCATCGGCGTCCGGGCGTTCGGGTCCGACCCGGCGAAGGCGTCGCCGCACGTCGCGGCCTACGTGACCGGCCTGCAGAAGTACGGCGTCGCGGCGTGCGCGAAGCACTTCCCGGGCCACGGCGCGGCGACCGAGGACTCGCACGTCGCGCTGCCGGTGCTGCCGCGCACGGTCGAAGAGCTGCGGGAGATCGAGCTGGTCCCGTTCACCGCGGCGATCCGGGCCGGGGTGCGCTCGGTGATGACGGGCCACCTCGTCGTGCGGGCCTGGGGCGACGAGCCGGCCACGCTCAACCGCGTGGCGCTCACCGACGTCCTGCGCGGCGAACTCGGCT
Organism: Amycolatopsis sp. NPDC051371; assembly: GCF_040682155.1. Lineage (NCBI taxonomy): Bacteria > Bacillati > Actinomycetota > Actinomycetes > Pseudonocardiales > Pseudonocardiaceae > Amycolatopsis > Amycolatopsis sp. NPDC051371. Next base: position 135,767 of record NZ_JBFBAG010000012.1, on the reverse strand, counting down.
TCACCGGCGCGGTGATCACCGACGCCCTGGAGATGGGTGCGGTTTCGGGCGCGTACGGCAAGCACGACGGCCTCGGCCGCTCGGCCGTGCGGGCTCTGGCCGCGGGCGCGGACGCGCTCTGCCTCGGCGGCGCGGCGTTCGAGGCCGAGCACCTGGACGCGTGCGTCGCGGCGATCGTGGCCGCGGTCGCGGCGGGGGAGCTGCCCCTGGAACGGCTCGAGGAGGCGGCGTCACGGACGGCGGCGCTGGGCACCGACCCGGCGCCGGCGACGGTCGGCCCGGTCGACCGGCGGCTCGGCCTCGAAGCGGCTCGCAAGGCACTCCGCGTCCGGGGTGACGTGCGGCTGGACGGGCCGCCGCTCGTGGTCGACGTCCAGACCGAGCCGACCATCGCGGCGGGCCCAATGCCGTGGGGCCTCGGCGCGCACCTGGCCGAGCTGGTGCCGGGGACGCGGACGCTCACGGCGACGCCGGACGACGCCGACGTGATCCTCGAAGCGGCCCGGGACTTCCGGAGCGTCGTCGTGGTCACCCGGGAGGCGCACCGGCACCCGCGGGTACGTGAGCTGCTGGCCACTTTGTCCACTGTGGACTTCATCCGGGTGGAGACCGGCGTGCCGGGACCCGCGGACGGTGACGGCCCGCGGATCGACACGTTCAGCGGCTCCTACGTCAGCCTGCGCGCGGCGGCCGAGTACCTGGCCTGAGTTCTTCCTGGTGAAGCCCCGCCGGTGTTTCCGGCGGGGCTTCGTCCTTTTTGCCGTATCTCCAGCCGCCGGTTCCGGTTTTGTACGGGGCTTGTATCGCCGGCCGTCACTCTGTCGGCACACCAGCAAACGGAGGACGGACAAATGAGAATTCGGATCGGGAAGCGGGCGGCCGGCGTGGTCGGCATCGCCGCGGCGATCGTGCTCGTCGGCGCCACCCCGGCCCTGGCGGCCACGGGCACCGTGCACACCGACTCGGGCGCGCCGCTGACCGTGCGCTCGGCCCCGAGCACCGGCGGGGGCTCGGCCGGCACGGTCGCCGACGGCACCGCCGTGGACATCGACTGCCAGACCACCGGCGAGACGGTCACCGGCAAGTACGGCACCAGCAACATCTGGGACCACGTGCCGGGCGGCTACATCACCGACACCTACGTCTACACCGGCTCCGACGGCCGGATCGCGCCGGACTGCACGGACGTGCCGACCCCGCCCGCCGCGACCTGCTCGACCTCCGGGCTGGGCGACGCGAACACCTGCGCCCAGGCGGTCACGAAGGCGAAGTCGCGGATCCACACGAACAACGACCCCGCCTACGACGGGTGGTGCGACCGCATCAACGCGCAGAACTACGGCTTCAGCGCGAGCGGCTCGACCACCGCCTACGTGCACTGGACGCAGATCCCCAGCGCGTACAAGCACGCGAACAGCACCGACGTCCCGGCGGGCGGCCTGGCGTTCTTCTCCAACGGCGGCTCGGGCCACACGATGATCTCCATCGGCGGCGGCAAGTTCCTGTCGAACGACATCAACGGCGCGGGCACGTACACCGAGACGACGATCGCGCAGATCAAGAGCAAGTGGGGCCAGACCTACCTCGGCTGGTCTCAGCCGTGGTTCAAGGTGAACCACTGACGCGGTGACCGGGTGCGGGTCTCGCCGGCCCTGGGGGCGGCGAGACCCGCGCAGCGTGGGGAAAGATCCCCGGCCACCATCCCCGGCCGGGGCGAGCCGTGAAGGGCACATTCAGGGACTTCAAGTCTCTCGATGTGCCCTTCACGGCTTTCTTGCACTGCTGCCGCGTCAGCCTTCGCGCTTCACGTGGTGGAGCACGAAGATCCCGCCCACCGCCGGCCGATCGGACCGCTCGTGGTCGGTCGCCACGTACTCGTCCAGCACCGCGAGGATCCGGCGGTCCAGCTCCTCGATCTCGTCGGGGGAGAGGTGCAGGAGGAACTTCTCGTGCACCGCCACCGACTCGGGCCCCGCCGCCCGGACCTCCTCCTGGAAGATCTCGATCGGCGCGAACCGCGTCTCGGCGTCGGCGTCGGCCAGGGGGCCGTCGAGCCACCACGTCTCGTTGTTCGACTTGTACGGCTTCTCCAGCGCGCCGCTCGACCCCGTGCGGACCGGGGCCGGTTCCAGCAGACCCGCCGACACCAGCTGGCGCACGTGGTGCAGGACCGTGCCGGGGTCGCGGTCGAGGCGGTCGGCCAGTTGCTTGTTCGTCAGCTCCTCGACCAGGCACATCCGCATGATGCGCAGCCGCAGCGGGTGGCCGAGGGCCTTGGCCTCCGCCGGCGTCGCCGGGCGCCGGCGGCGGGGTTCCGTCATGAGCGGAGCGTAGTCCATCGATGGAATCGAGTCACATCGATGGAGAAAAGCCCATCGATGTGCAACCCTCCATCCATGAACCCCGTGTTCTGGCGGCTGTGGTCCGCGGCCGGCCTGTCCAGCCTCGCCGACGGCGTCCTCAAGGTCGCGTTGCCGCTGGTCGCGGTCGGCTACACCCGCGAACCGGCGCTCATCGCCGGGCTCGCCTTCGCCTTCAGCGTTCCGTGGCTGCTGCTCGCGCTGCCCGCCGGCGCGCTGGTCGACCGGCTCGACCGCCGCCGCGCGATGTTCGCGGCCAACCTCGTGCGGGGTGGGCTGCTCGCCGGCGTCACGCTGCTGACCGTCTTCGGCGGGGGATCTATCTGGGCGCTGTACGTCGTGGCCGTGGGCGTCGGGTGCGCCGAGACGGTCTACGACACCGCGGCGCAGTCGATCGTCCCGCAGGTCGTCGAGCGCGCGCAGCTGGCCCGCGCCAACGGCCGGATGTTCGCCGCCGAGCAGACGGCCAACGAGTTCGCCGGCCCGCCGCTGGCCGGATTGCTGGCCGCGGCCGGCGTCATCGCCGCGCTCGTCACGCCGGTGGCGCTGTGGGCCGTCGCCGTCGCGGCCCTGCTGCTCGTGCGCGGCGAGTACCGGGTCCCGCGCGAAAAGCACACCACCCTGCGCGCGGACATCGCCGAAGGGCTGCGTTTCCTCGCTCACCACAGGGTGTTGCGGACGTTCTCGGTCATGACCGGCACGTTCAACTTCGCCACCGGCGCGACCTTCGCCGTCCTTGTCCTCTACGCGGTGGGCCCGGGCTCGGCGATGGGCCTGACCGCGCCGGCCTTCGGGCTGCTGATGGCCACCAGCGCGGCCGGTGGCCTGGCCGGGTCGCTGCTCGCCGAAGCGGTGGAACGCCGGCTGGGCCGCGTCCGCGCGCTGTGGGTGTCCTGGCCGGTCGGGGGTGTCGGCGTCGGTGCGCTCGCCCTGACGGCGAACCCGTACGTGGCCGGGGCGGCCTTCTTCGTCGGCGGCGTGGGCATCCTGGTGTCGAACGTGGTGATGGTGTCGCTGCGCCAGCAGCTCACGCCCGACCGCCTGCTCGGGCGGCTCAACAGCAGCCACCGGCTCGTCGCGTGGGGCACGAAGTCGCTCGGCGCCCTGGCCGGCGGGGCGATCGCCCAGGCCTTCGGGCTGCGGGCGGTGTTCGTGGTGATGGCCGTGCTGGCCTTCGCCGTCGTGGCCGGGCTCCGCGTGGTGACCGAGGAAGCGCTCGATCAGGGCAAGTGGGTCTCCGCATAGGCGGCCCAGACCTTCTTCGGCACGCACATCCGCCACGCGTCCAGGACGAGTTCGCGCATTTCGTCGGCGTCGATCGCCGCGAGGCGGCAGCGCACCCACTGGTAGCGCAGGTCCGCCGGCTCCGGCATCAGGAACTTCTCCGGTTCGCCTGTCACGAGCGCTTCCCGCTGGTCACGGGGATACCCGAACCCCAGCTCGGTCTCGTCCCGCGACAGGGCGGCGAACACGATCTGCCCGACCCGGAACTTGGCCCGGTCACGCACGTACGCCTCGTAGGCGCGGGGGAGTGTCAGGGCGAACGCGCGGACTTCGTCACCGGTGACCATGCCGGTCATTCAACCGCAGAAACCGGCGGCGCAGGGGTGCGCCGCCGGTTTCCGCGGGAAAGTCAGGCCCGGCAGGTCTTGCCGCGGTTCACGCAGTTGACCAGCCCGTTCATGATCCGCTGCGACATCACGTTCGCGAAGTCGTCGTGGTCGGAGCCCGGGTTGTGCTTCTCCTGCGGGAAAGCGTCCACTTTGTACTGCTTCTTGACCTGGATGTCGTGCGGGATGTCGTAGGTCAGTGTGATCTGCAGCTGCGGGACGGCCTTGAACCCCTTGGCACACCGGCCGGACTGGTCCGGGAACACGATGTGCGTGCGGTGGTTCGTGCTGTCGGTGTTCTTCCCGTCCCAGCAGCTCGGGAACGTGTGGATCCGCTTGACCTTGCTGTTCTGCGGGCAGATCGGGTACTTGTCCGTGACGCGGTTCTCGAACCCGCTGCACGTCCAGCTCGCGCGGGCATTGGCCGGCCCGTTGGTCGAGACCTTCGCGTCGCCGTAGAGCACGCGCAGGAACTTCGGCATCGCCACGACCTTGCCCACCGGGCTGCCGCGGAAGGTGATCTGCACCTTCTGCGGGCGCAGGATCTTGCCGTCGTTGCCGGGCAGCTCGTTGTTCTCGTCCTGCCCGGGCAGCGCGCCGCCCGCGGTGCTGCTCGGCGGCGGGGTGGGCGTCCCGGTGTCCTTGCCCGGCTTCGGCGCGCACGGCGCGAGCCCGCCGAGGTCCTTCGGCTTCGGCGCGAAGCGGGCGATGATGGTGGCGATCCGCTCGAGGATCGCGGCGCGCCGGTCCTTCAGCGGGTTCAGGATCGCGTTCTGCACGAAGTTCGCGCCGCCCTGGCCCTGCGTCTGCGCGACGCGCTGATTGGCCTCGTCGGTCTGCGTGTCGAGCTGGTCGAGGTTGCTGTCGACCTCGGCCATGGCCTGGTCGGGGACGTCGGTGAGCTTGCTCGCGACGTCGGGGCACGCGACCTGGACGGTCTTGGCCTCCTGGTCGGCCTGCGCGCGGTCGCCGTCCGGCGCCTTCGCGGGCTCGTTCTTCTCTTCCTCGCCGGTGTCGATGCGGACGACGGGCCAGAAGTAGGCCGACTTGTCGCCGTTGCGGCACGTGGTGCCGGCCTTGGCGAGGCTCTTGTTGTTCGAGTCGGCGTTCGTCGAGAGGTTGCCGACATAGTCGTGCAGGTGCTGGGCGCCGTTGCGGACGCCGGGCTGCGCGATGAAGTTGTCGGGGTTGAAGTGGCCGTTCTCGTTGCGGCCGCAGTCGACGGTGAACGTGCCGGTCGACGCGCCGTAGACCGGCCGCGGGTCGAACTGGTTCGGCTGCACCTTGAGGATGTCGACGAAGAAGGCGGGGTTGGCCTCGTCGGCGCTCGCTTCACCGGTGTTGCCGGTGGTCGTCGCGACGACGATGCCGCCCACCGCGATCGCGAGAGCCAGGCCGCCGGTCGCGATCTTCGTTCTGCGGGAAATGCGATGGCGCCCTTGGGTGCTGGACATGGGTGGATCCTCCGGGGTGTCGGGCTGGCGGGAGTGCGCGACACTGGCGGTTACGAGCCCAGGCTCGTGCTCACCAGGCTTGTGTCTTTTCAAGCGGCGTCGGCGGGACGGGACGATTCCCAGGCCGGCCACCGACCCGACATCGGTGGGTGCGCGGCCACCTGCCCGTGGCCACGCCGTCAACCGGCTGGTTATCGTTCCGTGATGGAAGCTACACCGGGGTTTGACACCGGGCAAGAAGGAATTCGCGGCAATTACGAACCGTCAGGCCGGGGTTCCGTTTCCGTAGTCACGGGCGACCCGCGAAATGGGGTCGGGAATCGACGAAGAATGGCGTACGCGAAAAACGCGGGCGCGACGGCCCGCAACTGGATCACGCTGGGTTGCCGCGCGTGTCCCTCTCCGGCGTACTCGGGTGTGCGGTCATCCTGGGCCGCTGACCGGGGCGTTGTCCAGCTTCGGCGGGTGTGGCGAAAAACTTTGAACCGATCCGAACCCGCATCCGTATCCCTGAGTGAGACCCGCCGAATGCCCGCTGGCCGAATGCCGCCCGGCGCGGCAGAATCCGTGCCCATGGCACGGTAGGAGAACCCAGTTCGGCCCGGACATCACATTCCTGGGCGTCGAGCGGTGCGATTGGGCGGATGCCGCCACTTATCGCGACGCCGACGTCGTCATTCTCGGCGCTCCGTTCGACGGCGGGACCTCGCGGTCTACGACGCCGGTGACGTCGAGAGGTACTCGGGCGACGCCGAGCGCTCGGTGCGCTCCCTGCAGGAGGCCGTGCACGCGGTCACCGCGAACATCGCGTTCGGCTCGCTGGTCGGGCACGGCCGGCCGATGCGCCGCCTCATCGAGTCCGGCGCCGTCCGCGGCGACCGGTTCCTGCAGATCGGCTTGGGCGGGTACTGGCCGGAACCGGCGACGCTGGACTGGATGGCGGAGCAGCGGATGCGGTCCTACGAGACGACCGAAGTCGTCGCGCGCGGCATCGACGAATGCCTCACCGAGGCGTTCGGAATCGCGATGGACGAGTGCGACGGCGTGTTCCTGTCGGTGGACATCGACGTCTGCGACCCGGGCACGGGCACCCCGGAACCGGGCGGTTTGACGGCACGATGTGGGATCCGACGTTGCCCCTGCTCGCCGACCGCCCCGACCGCCGCCCCGAAACGCCATGAACGACTCTTTCCTGTCGTCCGACGCGATGAACGAGTCGTTCATGACGTCGGGTCAGCGCAGCGCCGCCGGGACCGCGGGAATCGCCGCCAAGGCCGAGCCCAAGCGGTGGCCCACCGCGAGTCCGACCTGGTCGCGCAGTTCGGCCAGCTTCTCCACGTCGATGCCCGTCGCGATGCCTTCGCGGTGGAAGAAGTCGACCAGGTCGTCCGTCGCGACGTTCCCGGACGCGCCCGGGGCGAACGGGCAGCCGCCGATACCGCCCAGCGCCGCGTCGAACCGGCGGATGCCGAGGCCGAGCCCTTCCCACGCGTTCGCCGCCGCCAGCCCGTAGGTGTTGTGCAGGTGCAGGCCGAGCGGGACGTCCGGCAGTTCGTCGCGGACCGCCGCCACGACCGTGCGCAGCTGGCTCGGCCGCGCCGCGCCGATCGTGTCGGCGAGGTGGACCACGCGCGCACCCAGCCGGCCCAGCCGCGCGGCCACGTCGGCGGTGCGGTCCGGGTCGGTGTCGCCGTCGAACGGGCACACGAACGCCGTCGCCACCGAAGCTTCGATGGCCACGCCTGCCGCCGTGAGCAGCGAAGCGCACCCGGCCAGCCGGTCGAGCGCCGCGGCCGTCGGCACGCCCGCGTTGGCGACGCTGTGCCCGTCGCTGGCCGACACGACCAGCCGCACCGACTTCGCGCCGGCGTCGATCGCCTGCCGCGCCCCGCGCTCGGTGAACACCAGCGTGTGCAGGGCCGCCGGGACGTCCGGCAGCAGCGTCCGCAGCACGTCGCCGGTGTCGGCCATCTGCGGCACCCGGCGCGCGGAGACGAACGACCCGACCTCCAGGGACCGCACGCCCGCGTCGATCAGGCCGCGGGCGAGCCGGACCTTTTCGTGGGTCGGCACGGTGACGGCCTCGTCCTGCAGGCCGTCGCGCAGCACGACTTCGGTGAGGAGGACTTCGGTCATGGTCAGATCACTCCGTTCTCGCGCAGGCGGGCGACCGCGTCGCCGGTGACACCGAGCTCGGCGAGCACGGCCTCCGTGTGTTCGCCCAGTTCGGGCCCCAGCGCGCGGGTGCGGCCGGGGCGCTCGGTCAGCGTGGGCACGATGCCGGGGAAGGTGACTTCGGTGTCGTGGCCGCGCACCCGGTGCCGCTCGTGCATGCCGCGCGCCTCGAAGTGCGGGTCCTTGGCGATGTCGGCGGCGGTGAGGATCGGTCCACACGGGACGGATGCGCCGCGCAGCGCGGCTTCGGCGGCTTCCTGGCTCAGCGTCGCCGTCCACGCGCCGATCGCGTCGTCGAGCAGTCCGGCGTGCTCGACCCGGCCGGCGTTGTCCGCGAGCCGCGGGTCGCCGGCGAGGTCGGCGCGGCCGATGGCGTGCATGAGCCGCCGGAAGATCGCGTCGCCGTTGCCGCTGACCACGATGTACTTGCCGTCGGCGCAGCGGTAGGTGTTGGACGGCGCCACCCCGGGCAGCGCGGAGCCGGCGGGGCCTCGCACGACGCCGAACGCGTCGAAGTCCGGCATCAGCGACTCCATCAGCGAATAGACGGCTTCGTACAGCGCGACGTCGACGACTTCGCCCGGCGTGGCGCCCGGCTCGCGGTCGCGCCGGAGCAGGCCCATCAGCGCGCCGATCACCGCGTAGAGCCCCGCGACGGAATCGGCGAGGCTGACCCCGACCCGCGTGGGCGGCCGGTCGGGGTAGCCGGTGAGCGCGCGCAGGCCCCCGATCGCCTCGGCGACGCCGCCGAAGCCGGGCCGGTCGCGGTAGGGGCCGGTCTGGCCGTACCCGGAGACGCGGACGACGACCAGCCGCGGGTTGAGCGCGCGCAGGTCGTCCGGACCCAGGCCCCAGCGTTCGAGGGTGCCGGGGCGGAAGTTCTCCAGGAGGACGTCGCTGCGGGCGGCGAGCGCGCGGACGAGCTCCTGGCCTTCGGCGTGGCGCAGGTCGACGGTCATCGAGCGCTTGTTGCGGCCGAGCGTGCGGAAGAGCAGGGACGTGTCGCCGGCGTGCAGCCGCCAGCGCCGCAGCTCGTCCCCGGTGCCCGGGCGTTCGACCTTGACGACGTCGGCGCCGAAGTCGGCCAGGAGCCGGCCGGCGGTCGGCGCGGCGATGAAGTTCCCCAGTTCGACCACCCGGATACCCGCCAGGGGTCCGGTTTGCTGACTCATGCCCGACTCCAAACCACGATGTGAGTTGTAAACCCAGAATACGGGCGAGTGTCGCGGAGTCAATAGCGTGGAGCGTGGATAGACTGTGCGGCACACCACGGGCACGGGGCGGGGCGATGGCAGAGGAAGAACGCAGCGGCACGACGCCGGTGCTCGTACTGCGCAAGTTCAAGCAGATCCTCGAGTCGTTCACGATCGACGACCCCGAACTGACGCTGCAGCAGATCACCCGCTCGACCGGGCTGCCGGCGAGCACCTGCCAGCGGCTCGTGCACAACCTGGTGCGCGAAGGCTTCCTCGACCGCTACGACGACACCTACCGAGTCGGGCTCGGCCTGGTCCGCTGGGCGGCGCCGGGCACGTTCGGCCTCGACCTGGTCCGGCTGACCCGGCCGGTGCTGCAGCAGCTGCGCGACGAAACGGGCGAGACGGCCTGCCTGTACGTCCGCGACGGCGCGTACCGCACGGTGATCTCGCTGGCCGAGTCGCGCCACCCGGTGGTCCGGTTGTTCGTGGTCGGCATGGTGATGCCGCTGCACGCCGGCTCGGCCGGGAAGGTGTTCCTGGCCTGGGACAAGCTGGCGATCAAAGACGCGATCGGCCACGGCCTGGCCCGGTTCACCCCGCGGACGGTGGTCGACCTCGACCTGCTGTCGGAACAGCTCGGGCAGATCCGCGACACGGGTTACGCGGTCAGCTTCGAGGAACGCGACCTCGGCGCCGCGTCGCTCAGTGCCCCGGTGTTCGGCCTGAACGGCGAGGTCAGCGCGGCGATCGGAATCGGCGCCCCGACCCAGCGCATGACGCCGGCGGACGTGCCGCGGCTGGCGCCGGTCGTGGTCGAAGCCGGCCGGCGCGCGTCGGAGCGGCTCGGGTACCGGCCGGGCGTGGAGCGGGTCGCCGCGCTCTGAGTCGGGCGGCGTCGCGAGATGCCCGATTCGTGCCGGACAGTGTCCTGTTGCCCGGTAACCAAGTCTGCTTCCTGCTCGACTGTCCTTGACTCTGCGCGGCTGCCGTCACATTATGGGTCGGCCAACCACATAGTGGAGAAGTCAAAGGAGACGACGGATGGCGAACATCCCCGACGCCGCCGTGCCGGACACCGGCACGATCGCGGGCCGGCTCGACCGGCTGCCCATCACCCGCACGCACCGCCGGGCCACCGTCGCCGTCGGGCTCGGCCTGTTCTTCGACTTCTACGAGGTCTTCCTGACCGGCGTGCTCAGCTCGGTGCTCGTCGAGGAGTTCTCCCTCACGAAGGCGGAGCTGCCGCCGCTGCTGGCGTCGACGTTCGTCGGCATGTTCTTCGGAGCGCTGCTGCTGGGCCGGCTCGCCGACCGGTTCGGCCGCCGCGGCGCGTTCCTGCTGAACCTCGGGCTCTACTCGCTCTTCTCGCTGCTCGGCGCGTTCAGCGGCGGCGCGCTGATGCTGCTGGTGACGCGGTTCTTCGCGGGCATCGGCCTGGGCGCGGAGCCACCGCTGGCCGACACCTACCTCACCGACCTGCTCCCGGCCCGCAAGCGCGGCCGGTTCATCGCCTGGGCGTACACGCTCGCCTTCTGCGGCTTCCCGGTCGTCGGCTTCCTCGCCCGCGGCCTGACCGAGCACGAGATCCTCGGCATCGCCGGCTGGCGCTGGCTGTTCGTGCTCGGCGCGCTCGGTGCGGGCGCGGTGTTCCTGCTGCGGCGCGGCCTGCCCGAGTCGCCGCGGTGGCTGGAGTCCGTCGGCCGCACCGAGGAGGCCGAGCACCTCGTGGCCGGGCTCGAGGCCGAGGCGCGCGGCGGCGTCAACGAGAACCCCGCCCCGCCGCGTGGCACCACCCGCAAGCGCGCCGCGGCGCCGGTGCGCGAGCTGTTCGGGCCCGCGCTGCGCCGCCGGACCTGGATGATGGTGGTGTTCCAGATCCTGCAGACCCTCGGCTACTACGGCTTCGGCACGCTTGTGCCGCTGGTGCTGGCGGCCAAGGGGTACGCGCTTTCGCAGTCGCTGCTGTTCGCCGCGCTGACCTACATCGGCTACCCGGTCGGCTCGGCGTTGTCGCTGCCGCTCGTGGAACGGGTGGAGCGGAAGTACCTGGTGGTCGGCTCGGTGCTGGCGATGGCGGTGTTCGGCATCGCGTTCGGCTACTCGGGTTCGATGGGGCTGATCCTCGTGTTCGGCTTCCTCTACACCGCGGCCAGCAACGTGTTCTCGAACGCCTACCACATCTACCAGGCCGAAATCTTCCCGACGGCGCTGCGCTCGACGGCGTCGAGCGGCACCTACTCGCTTTCGCGGCTGGCGAGCGGCGCGATGCCGTTCGTGCTGGTGCCGCTGCTGAACTCGCACGGCCCGACGACGCTGTTCCTGGTCGTGGCCGGGGCTTTGGTGGTGGTCGCGGTGGACATCGCGGTGCTCGGTCCGCGCACGACCGGCCGCCGGCTGGAGAGCGTCAACGACGAGGTCGCGCAGCCGCTTCGATGACGGCGGCCGCCTCGTCGACCGGCAGCCGGGCGGTGTCGACGACGAGGCGGTCGCGGGTCCACGGCTCGTACTCGCGGCCGGCGATCTCCGCCCAGCTGGGCGGGACGTGCCCCGGGATGCCGGTGTCGCGGGTTTCCGCGCGGCGCCGGTGTTCGGCGGGGTCGGAGCAGACGACCTCGGTCTCGAGCACGCGCGCGCCGTGGGCGAGACCGGTGTCCCGCCAGGCATCACGGGTGACGGCCAGCGGGTTGACGCATTCGGCGATGATGCTGACGCCGGTGCGCAGCAGATCGGCGGCGACCTCCCGCGCGACGACGTAGCCGACCGGCCCGAGCGGCCGGGTGAGGGAGGTGCTGCGGACGATGGCCTGTTCGACGGTGTCGACCCGCAGGAAGGAGAAACCGGTGCGGCGGGCCAGTTCCGCGGCGACGGTGGTCTTCCCGGTGGCGGGCAGCCCGCCGACGACGATCAGCAGCGGAGACACAGGAGGATGATCGCACGCCGCGCGGTGGGGAGGCCGGTGTGAGGTGCGTGGGGCGGCGCGGAGGTTGGTGGGTGGCGCTGGTTGTGGCCGGCGGGGGGCTGTCGCGTGGTGGGTGGCGCTGGTTGTGGCCGGTGCGGGCTGTCGCGTGGTGGGGCGCGGCCGGTTGCAACTGGCGCCGACCCGGGTCGTCCAAGCCGGGCACGCCGCATCGGAGGAGGCCAAGTCCCTCGATGCGGCTGCCCCGCCGTCAGGATGCTTCGCGCTTCTGCGCCAGCAACCCGCGCCGCAACGTCGTCAACGCTCGGTGCTGGGCGACCCGGACCGCGCCGGCACTCGCGAGCCCGACCGCCGCCGCCGTCTCCTCCGCGCTGAGCCCCAAGATGATGCGCAGCACCAAAATCTCCCGCTGCCGCGGCGGAAGCTTGTCGAGCAGTCCCGCCGACCAGTCCAGGCCCGCGGCGCGCTCGACCTCTTCGCCCGTCGGGTCGCCGCCCGTCCACCGATCGTCCGGGGGATCGGCCACCGGGCTCGTGCGGTCGCGGGCCCGGCGGCGGTGGAAGTCGGCCACCTTGTGCGCCGCGATGCCGAACACGAACGCCAGGAAACCGTCGACCTTGTAGCGGTACCCCGGCAGCGCGCCGACGACCGCCAGGAGCACCTCTTGCGCGCAGTCCTCGGCGTCCGACGACCCGTCCTGCCACGTGCCGAGCCGGCCGAGGCAGTAGCGGAACACCATCGGCCGCAGCGCTCGCAAGACACCCGCGATCGCGGCGCGGTTGCCGGTCATCGCGGACCGGACCAGCTCCGGATCGAGGGAGAAGGTCGCCGTGGGTGCGGGTTCGCCCGCGGCGGACTGCGGCGGCATCGAGTCTCACCTCTCCTCGGCAACGGACGGTCACGACGCTAAGTCACCCCGCGTGGCCGCCGCACCGGCCGGGCGGCCGCCGCGGCCCGGGTCTTCCGGCCCTGGCGCGGGACTTCCCGATGTGCCCGCCGGGCCGCCGGCGCGGGGCCGGGCCGAACGGCCCTACCGGCGGCCTCGGCCCACCGATCACGCTGGAGACCGGGAATTTTTCACGGGGAGAAACACAGGGACGCGATGGTGGACGACGTGGGCTTCGGGCTGCTGCTCGACCGGCAGCAGTGCCTGGCCCTGCTCGGGACGGCGAGCCTGGGCCGGGTGATCTTCACCCACCGGGCCATGCCGGCCGTCCGGCCGGTGCGCTTCACCGTCGTCGACGACGCCGTCGTGTTCGCCGTCCCGACCAGCAGTCCCCTCTACGCGGGCGCGCGCGACGCCGTCGTGGCGTTCGAAGCCGACGACTTCACCGCCGACTTCGGCGCCGGCTGGTACGTCAGCCTCCTGGGGCGCGCCACCGAGTCGCCGGCCGGCGACGCCGGGATCGCCTGCCTGTGCCCGTGCCCGGCGCTGGCCGGCCGCCGGTTCCTGCGGATCCCGGTCGAAGCCATCACCGGTCACCGCATCGCCTGCCACGCCGAGTAACAAAGCGACTCCGCCGATCGACCCACCGGATGGACGAATCGGATTGGGCCGACACGGGCAGTCGCCTGTGGGACCCTTGACGGCCCGGGGACACCCCCGGGATCGGGCTCATGTGGGGTCGGCGGGACGTGGCGGACGAAATCGGCGTGCCGGCGATCCTGGCCGCGGTGGCCGGGATCGCGCGGGAGCTGGAAGTGCCGGCGGTGCTGGACGCCGCGGTGACCGCGGTGTGCGAACTGGTCGGCGCCCGGCACGGCCGCGTCGAAGTGACCGGTCCTGAGGGCGCCGTCGCCGAATACGGCCGGGCCGGCGGCAACGGAGTGGTCGAGCTGCCGGTGCGGGTCGGGCCGAAGACGCTCGGCCGGTTCGCGGTCGAGCCGGCCGCCGGCCGCGAGTTCGGCCGCCGGGAGCGGGAAGTGGTGGGCGCGCTCGTCGCCGCGACCGCGATGGCCGTCGACAAGGCCGTGCTGGTCGACCAGATGCGCCGCCGCGAACGCTGGCTCGAAGCGTCCTACGACGTCACGCGCGCGCTGCTCGCCGCGCAGGACCTGAGGGCCACGCTCCGGCTGATCGCCGAACGCGCGCGCGTCGTCGCGGGCGGCACCGCCGGGGCGATCGCGTTGCCGGACGGGCCGGGACGGCTGGTGTTCGACGTCGTCGAGCCGCCGGGGGAGGACGCCGACCGGCTCACCGGGCTGACCGTGCCGACCGAAGGGACGGCCACCGGGGTCGCGTTCACCACCCGCCGCCCGGTCGTCGTGCGCGACTACGGCGACCGCGTGCAGGAGGAGCAGCGCGACCGCGCCGGGCCGATGCCGGCGATGATCAAGGACCTGGACTCGGCGATCTCGGTGCCGCTGCTGGTCGGCGACGAGACGCTGGGCGTGCTGGTCGTCGCGAAGTTCCGGGACAAGACGCCGTTCACCCCGACCGAGGTCCAGCTGGCCGAGACCTTCGCCGGGCACGCCGCGCTCGCCGTCGAGTTCTCCCGGGCGCAGGAGGTGCGCCAGCAGCTGGCGGTGTTCGAGGACCGCGACCGGATCGCCCGCGACCTGCACGACCTGGTCATCCAGCGGCTGTTCGCGACCGGGCTCGGGCTCGAGGGGGTCAGCCGGCTGATCAGGGATCCGGCCGTCGGCTCGCGCGTGGCCGGGTTCGCCCAGGACCTCGACGGCACGATCCGCGAAATCCGCAACAGCATCTTCTCGTTGCAGGCGCCCGCGCAGGCGCAGGGGAGCCTCCGCGCCGAGCTGCTGCGGGTGGCCGTCGACGCGCGGGACACGCTGGGCTTCGAGCCGCGCGTCGGCTTCGACGGGCCGCTCGACGCCGCGGTGCCGGACGCCGTCCGGTCCGACCTCATCGCGTCGCTGCGCGAGGCGCTGACGAACGTGGCGCGCCACGCCGGGGCGACGTGGTCGTCGGTCGAGGTCACCGTGGACGGGGCCGGCCGGCGGCTGACCCTGGTGGTGCGAGACGACGGGACCGGGCCGCCGCCGGAATCCGACCGGCGCAGCGGGCTCGCCAACCTGGCCGCCCGGGCGGCACGGTGGGGCGGCGACTGCGAGCTGGTGGCCGCCGAAGCCGGCGGCTCCCGGCTGGAATGGACCGCGGAACTGCCGGCACGGCCCGGCGAGCAGGGGAGTGGACGATGACGATCTCGGTGTTCCTGCTGGACGACCACGAGCTGGTCCGCACCGGCCTGAAGACCGTCTTCGAGTCCGAAGAGGACATCGAGGTGGTCGGCGAGGCGGGGACCGCGGCCGAGGCACTGGTCCGGATCCCGCAGTCCCGCCCGGACGTGGCGATCCTCGACGTCCGGCTGCCCGACGGCCAGGGCGTCGAGGTGTGCCGCGAAATCCGCTCGACGGTCGAGCCGGCGCCGGCCTGCCTGATGCTGACGTCCTATTCGGACGACGACGCGCTCTTCGGCGCGATCATGGCGGGCGCGGCCGGGTACATGCTGAAGCAGGTCTCCGGGCGGTCGCTGGTCGACGCCGTCCGCACGGTCGCCGTCGGCGGCTCGCTGCTGGACGCCACCCTGACCGCGTCGGTGATGAACAAGCTGCGCGGCGAGGACGTGGCGACCCCGGACCCGCGGTACGAGCAGCTCAGCCCGCAGGAGCGGCGGGTGCTGGACCTGGTCGCCGAAGGCCTGACCAACCGGCAGATCGCCGAGCGGCTGTTCCTGGCCGAAAAGACGGTGAAGAACTACGTGTCGTCGGTGCTGCACAAGCTCGGGGTCGAGCGGCGCACCTCGGCCGCGGTGTACGTGTCGCAACGACGCGCCGACGGTAGCCGTTCGAGCTGATCACGCGCCCACTCGGCGCAAACCGGTGGAGCATCCGACGTATCTGACCGTCGATGCGATACACCTGTCGGGTGACGCACGAGTTGTCGTGCGCGGCGGAGGGGACGGCATGTCGGGGTTGTCGAGCGGGGACTATGTCACGCAGCAGATCAAGGCGCTGGCCAGAGCCGTGCGCCGGGAAGGCGCCGGCGGCGTGGGCACGCGCAGCTTCCAGCTGGCGGAGCACCTGGCGGCGGAGGGAGGCGTTCACCGCGGCGACATCCTGACGGCGACGGCGACGCTCCTGGCGATGACGGCGTGGTGCGACGGCGAGGCCGAGGCGGCCTGCCGGTTCGCGGAGCTGGCTGGTGAGCACGACGAGGATTCGCGCGAGCTGGTGACGCACCTGCTGCGGCTGGAAGCCGGTGCGGATCAAGGGTGGCTGCCGCAGGAGCAGGTGGAGGCGCTGCTGGAGTACGCGCGCCGGGCCCGCCGGGACGATCTGGAGCTGCGGGTGCGCGCGATCGCCGGGTCGCGCGGCGGCCGGCACCGACGGGACAACTAGCGTCGCGCGTCCGAGGTTCGTCGACAGCGCTGCGGCGAGCGCGAACGTCTTGAATGAGTCATTCAGGTCTTCGGAGGTCTTGAATGACTCATTCAAGACCTTTGAACCGGGTTGCCGAGCCTGGCGCAGGCAGCCTTTGTGGAGCTGTCGTGGGTGGCGGGCCGGGATCGGCCCACCACCCACGACCGGTTAGCCGGCGCGGCTAGCTCGGGAGGGGCCGGGCGGGGTCGGCCAGTTCTTCCGGGTCCACCGTCCGTCCACTGCGGATCAGCTCGCGGACCGCGTCGAGGCCTTCGTCCCACTGGTTGACGTGCAGCCCGGCGACGACCCGGCCGCCCGCCAGCCAGAACGCGTGGAACGCCTCGTCGGTCCCGCGCTTCACCACGCGGTCGTACCCGCCCGGCGGGAACCAGCCCGTGAACTCCATGCCCACGTCGTACTGGTCCGAGAAGAAGTACGGCAGGTCGTCGTGGACCACCTCGCGGCCGAGCATCGACCGCGCCGCCGCCGGGCCGCCGTTCGTCGCCGCGGCCCAGTGCTCGACGCGGATGCGGCGGTCGTAGCCCGGGTGCCACGCGCTCGCGACGTCGCCCGCCGCGAAGATGTCCGGGTCCTCGGTGCGCAGGGCCGCGTCCACGCAGACGCCGTCGTCGACGGCCAGGCCCGCGTCGGAGGCCAGCTGCGTCTCCGGCCGTGCGCCGATCCCGACGATCACCACGTCGGCCGGGATGTCGCCCGCGTCCGTCCACACCGCACTGACTGCGCCGTCGCCGGCGAAACCCTGCACGCCGGTGCCGAGCCGCAGGTCGACGCCGTGGCGGCGGTGCAGGTCCGCGAAGTACTCGCCGAGCTCCGGCCCGAGCGTCGCGTGCAGCGGGGACGGGCCGGGTTCGACGATCGTCACCTCGCAGCCGTAGGTCCGTGCCGCCGCCGCGGTTTCCAGGCCGATCCAGCCCGCGCCGGCCACGACGACCCGCCCGCCCGCGGCCAGCGCGTCGCGCAGCCGGTCCGCGTGCGCGAGCCGGCGCAAGTAGTGGACGCCCTTCAGGTCGTTGCCGGGCACCCGCAGCCGCCGCGGCGACGCCCCGGTCGCCAGCAGCAGCTTCGTGTAGCCGAGGCGTTCGCCGCCCGCCAGCTCGATCTCGTGGGCGGCGCGGTCCAGCGCGGTGACGCGCCGGCCGGTCAGCACCTCGATCTTCTGCTCGGCGTACCACTTCTCGTCGTGGACGAAGACCGACGCCCGATCGTCCTGGCCGAGCAGGTAGCCCTTCGACAGCGGCGGCCGCTCGTAGGGCAGGTCCGGCTCCGCGCCGACGAGGACGACGCGGCCGGTGAACCCCTCCGCACGCAGCGTCTCCGCGGCCTTCGCGCCGGTCAGCCCGGCGCCGACGATGACGTGGCTGTCCATCACGCGGTCACCCCGGAGAGCGCGAAGAACTCCTGCCGCGTCTTGGGTTCCTCGCGCAACAGGCCGTGCAGGGACGACGTCACGGTGAGCGCGCCGGTCGCCCGCACCCCGCGCAGCGACATGCACAGGTGCTCGGCTTCGATCACGACGCCGACGCCCTTCGGGGCCAGGTGCTCCTGCAGCCAGTCCGCGACCTGCTTGGTCAGCCGTTCCTGCACCTGCAGGTCGCGCGCGAACATCTCGACGACGCGGGCGAGCTTCGACAGGCCGAGGATCCGCTCGCCGGGGAGGTAGCCCACGTGCGCGACGCCGCGGAAGGGGAGCAGGTGGTGCTCGCACAGCGACTGCACCGGGATGCTCTTCGCCAGCACGAGCTCGTCGTAGCCCTCGTCGTTCGGGAACGTCGTCAGCTGGAAGTCGCGCGGGCGCAGCATCTCCGCGTAGGCGTTCGCCACCCGCCGCGGCGTGTCGCCCAGGTGCTCGGACGACGGGTCCTTCCCCAGCGCGCGCAGCAGGTCGGCGACCGCGCGTTCCGCCGCGCGCAGGTCCATGGTGTCGCGGTCGTGGACGACACCCAGGTGCCGCAGCGGCACCGGTTCGCGGACGGGATCGACGGTCACGGAAGCCTCCTTCTAAAACCAAGTCGAGTCGACGCTAGAAGGCCGCCGGGGTTTTCGTCAACGATTATTTGTTTTAGAGTGCCGAGATGCACAAGTCCCAGGCCGGCGCGCTGGCCGCGGTCGCGGCGCTCGACGAGCCGACGCGCCGGCGGCTCTACGAGTACGTCGTCCGGCGCCCGGAGCCGGTGAGCCGCGACGACGTCGCCACGGCCCTGAACGTGGCCCGGGCGACCGTCGCCTTCCACCTGGACCGCCTGGTGGAGGAGCAGCTCCTGGCGGTCGAGTACGAACGCCGCAGCGGCCGCACGGGGCCGGGCGCGGGCCGCCCGGCCAAGCTCTACCGCCGGTCCGACCGGCAGGTGAGCGTCTCGGTGCCCGAGCGGCACTACGAGCTGGCGGGGGAGCTGCTCGCGTCGGCGATCGAGGAAGCCGACGCGACCGGCGGCTCGGCGCGCGACATCCTGGGCCGGCGCGCCCGCGACCACGGGGCCGAGCTGGCCGCCGGTGCCCCGGACGTCGTCGCCACGCTCGAGGAGCACGGGTTCGAGCCGCGCGTCGAGGGCGACGGGGTGCTGCTGGGCAACTGCCCGTTCCAGCGGCTGGCCCGGACGCACACGCGGCTGGTCTGCGAGATGAACCTCGGGCTGGTCGAAGGCATGCTCGCCGGCGCGGGCGACGGCCGCCTGCGCGCCCGCCTGGATCCGCAGCCCGGCTTCTGCTGCGTGCGCCTCGCGCCGGCCTGAGGTCAGTCGCGCCGGGCCAGGTGCGCGGCGAGCGCGTCGTGGTAGGCGAACAACGCGGGGACGCCGCCGCTGTGCAGCACGACCACGCGGTGCCCGGCGGTCCAGCGCCCGGCCGCGTGGTGGGAGAGGAACCCGGCGAAGGTCTTGCCGCTGTAGACCGGATCCAGCAGGACGCCTTCGGTGCGGGCCAGCAGCAGGATCGCGTCGAGGCACTCCTCGGTCGGGTCGCCGTACTCGCGCCCGACGAACTCGTCGTGCAGTTCGACCTCCGGCGGCTCGCCGCCGAGCCCGAGCAGCGTGGTCAGCTCGGCCCACCAGTGGCGGTACTCGGCGTGGCAGCCGGCGCGGTCCTGGTTGACGCTGATGCCGATGATCGGGCAGCCGAAACCCTGGTCCCGCAAGGCGAGCGTCAGCGCGGTGAAGATCCCGCCGGTGCCGAACGGCAGGTAGACGGCGTCCGGCCGGTCGCCGGTTTCCCGCAGCTGCGCGGCGAGCTCCAGCCCGGCGCGCACGTAGCCCAGGCAGCTGTGCGGCGTGGTGCCGCTGATCGGCACCGCGTGCGGCCGGCGTCCCGCCGCGCGCAGCTCGTCGCACACCGCGCGGACGTGCTCGTCGAGGCCCCAGTGGTCCTCGACGTCGACCACCCGGACGTCGGCGCCGAGCAGCCGCACGGTCAGCAGGTTGCCCTGGAACTCGTCGTAGGCGTCCCGGCTGAGCACGACGGTGCAGTCCATCCCGAGCCGGCGCGCGGCCGCGGTGGTGAGCCGGGCGTGGTTGCTCTGCATCGACCCGCACGTGACGACGACGTCCGCGGCCGCCCGGCGGGCCCGCGCCAGTTCGTATTCGAGCTTGCGGGGTTTGTCGCCGCCGAGCGCGAGCCCGGTGAGGTCGTCGCGCTTGAGGAGGACCCGGGGGCCGAGCCGGTCGCTGAGCCGGGTGAGGACGTCGAGCGGGGTGGGCGTGAGAGCGAGGCGTTCGCGGGGGAACCGCTCGAGCCGGGCGGCCAGGTCCATGGGTTTTCCCTTCTAGCGCGGGAGGAACGGGAGGACGAAGAGGAAGGCGCCGAAGCCGACGAGGGCCACCGAGGCGACGCGGTGGAGGTGGCGCCCGCGCAGTCGCCGCGCCAGGCGCGTGCCGAGCAGGGTGCCGGCGCCGGCCAGGACGCCCAGGACGCTGCCGAGTCCGAAGTGGACGGATCCTTGTGCCGCGTAGCCGAGCGTCGCGAAGCCCACGAGCGGGAGCTGGATCAGCTGCCCGGCCGCGATCGTCGTCAACGCCGGCACGCCGAGCGCCAGCAGCACCGGGACGAGCAGCACCGGCCCGCCCGTGCCGGTCAGCGCCGAGCCGAACCCGACGGCCGCGCCGACCGCCACGGCGGCGGGCGCGGGCAGTTCGCGCGCTTCGCGAGGCCGTGCCCAGAGGTTGAAGGCGCCGGAGCCGGCGGTCACGGTGGCCAGGAACAGCCAGAGCACAGTCGCCGGGATGACGCCGTTCACCAGGGCGCCCGCTGCCGCCGCCGGTGCCGCGCCGAGGGTGAGCCAGCCGCCGAAGCGCCACGGCATGGCCTGTTGGCGCGCGTAGGCGGTGGTGCCGACGATGCCGGTGAACAGGAAGCACCAGCTGCTGGTGCCCGCCGCGGCGTGGATGTCGAGCCCGGCGAGCCAGGTCAGCGCGGGCGGCAGGAGGACACCGCCGATGCCGATCGCGCCGATGAAGACGCCGACCGGCACCGCCAGCAGCAGGACGGCTAACACGAGCCGAAGTGCTCGCGAAGCCGGTGCAGCCGCCGAAGCTGCGATGGCGGCAGGCCGGGGCAGCCGGCGGCATTGTCCACAGCGGACAGCAGGTGCCGCCGGGAGACGGCGGCCGCGGCCGGGCCGTTCCCGCGGGCGAGCGCGCCGACGATCTCGCGGTGGTCGTCGGTCCACCGGCTCGCGGTGCCCGATGCCCACGCCGTCGCCTGCGTCTCGCGCCAGACCGGCCCGGACGCTCGTTCGAGCAGTGTGGACACCTGCTCGCGCAGGTCCGGGTTCCGGCAGACGCCGGCGATCGCGGCGTGCAGCCGGTGGTCGGTGTCGGCCGGGATCGCGTCGCCACCCGTGACGAGAGCCATCCCGGCGACGGCTTCGTGCGCTTGGTCGAGCGCCACCGGATCCGGGTCGGCGGCGGCGAGGGCCAGGACGGCCGGTTCGAGGACCAGCCGGGCTTCCAGGAGGTCGACGACCTCTTCGAAGGACCGCGCGGCGCGGACGTGCCGGGCCGCGCCGGGAACCGGCGAGCCGCCGAGCACGACGGTGCCGCGCCGGCGCCGCGGCTCGACGTACCCGGCGAACTGGAGTGCGCTCAAGGCTTCGCGCACCGAAGGCCGGCTGACCTCGAACTCGCGGGCGAGTTCCAGCTCGGTGGGCAGGATGGTCCCGGCGGGCCAGCGCCCGTCGTCGACCCGGGACCGCATCTCGACGGCG
Source organism: Amycolatopsis sp. NPDC051371 (assembly GCF_040682155.1). Classification (NCBI taxonomy): domain Bacteria; kingdom Bacillati; phylum Actinomycetota; class Actinomycetes; order Pseudonocardiales; family Pseudonocardiaceae; genus Amycolatopsis; species Amycolatopsis sp. NPDC051371. The sequence goes on along the minus strand of NZ_JBFBAG010000012.1, from coordinate 114,457 downwards.
ATCCGCAGCCCCGCGGAAGTTCCGGTCTCCACGGCCCCGACGTTAGCACGATATGTCAGACATATCAGCTCCCGATGTCGGACAAGTGGTCGCCGCTGTTGGCCGGTTGCCAGCGCCCCAATGCCACATTGGGTGCGTCGGACGCACCCCATGTGGCGTTCGGTGCGTGGGACGCACCCAACGCCACATTGGGGCGCTGACCGGGTGCCAGTAAGCGGGAGCCGGACTCGGGGTCAGCGGGACGGGACCTCGCCCAGCCGGCCGGCCACCGCGGTCGTGATCGCGCTCGCGCCGATCTCCGTTCCCGGCTTGATCCACGCCTCGTCCGGCTCCGCGCCCGCGATCGAGCGCTCGCCGATGAACTGGCCCGTGACCGGGTCGATGATCAGCTGCCGGATCTCGTGGCGGTCGTCGAGACCGAGGGCGACACCGGTGCGGCCGTCGAGGTTCGTCTCCGCCGCCAGCACCGTCATGCCCGGGATCTTCGCCAGCGCCCGGTACCACTGCGCGCGCAGCTCGGCCGGCATCATGCCGGCCCGGAGGATCTCGGTGCCGAAGTGGAACATCACCGACGGCGTCGAGCCGCGGCCCTTGGTCAGGCTCTGCAGCTTCGCGTACAGCCCCGCCGCGTCGTGCGGCAGCGTCGCGTAGAACGCGGGGCTGTCCCAGTCCGCCGGGTCGTCGCACTTCTTCGCCGGCTTCGACTTCGGGAAGAAGTCGCCGCACCGGCCCTGCCACTGACCCTGGTCGGTGTCGGTGATCTCCGGCTCGGGCGACTGGGACTGCGGCTGCGAACCGCCGAGGAACTTCCCGGTGTTCAGGATCTTGCGGTTCTCCTGCCAGACGTCGTGCGTGTCGGCCGGGATCCAGCGGTCGACCTGCTGCTCCCACAGGTAGCTGTACCCGGTCGCGTCGCCGGTCTGGACGCCGCGCCCGACCCACGTGTGCTCGCCGACGTACCGGAACTGCCCGGCACCGACGGGCTGGTCGACCGCGCCGACGCTGAGGTCGGCCGCCCGGTTCAGCACCTGCACCGCCGACATCAGCTTGATGTCCGGCCAGTTCGCGGTCGGGTTTGCACTCGGCGCCGAAGGCGAGGCCGCCGGCCCCCCAGTGGTCACGGCGGTGGGCCCGGACGACCCCGTCTGGACGACGACGACCGTCACCGCGACCACCCCGGCCACGGCGGCGGCGACCGGCAGGGCGAACCGGCGGGTCCGCCGGGGCCGCAACGGGACGACGTTCGATCCGGCGTCCAGCTCGGCCAGCAGCTTCGCGCGCGCCGCGGAGAGGTCGGCGGATGCCGTGCGGGCGTCGCGGTGGAGCAGCTCGAGGGTTTCGTCGAGCTCACGCATGGGGGTTCTCCTCGGTGGGGACGAGCAGGGCCTGGAGGCGGTGGCGGACGCGGTGCAGGCGCGAGCGGACCGTGCTGGCGGGCACGCCGAGCGCCTCGGCGACTTCGGCCGGTTCGAGCCCGGCCCAGGAGGTGAGCAGCAGGACGTCACGGTCCTGTTCGGACAGCGCGGCGAGCTCGCCGGCGAGGACGCGCAGGCGCGCGGCCGCGTCGACCCGGCCGGCCACCGCGGCGTCGTGGTTCTCTTCCGGGCGCTCTTCGGCGCCGGCCTTCGCCGTCAGCTGGAACCCGCGGACCTCCTGGCGCACGTGGTTGCGCAGCAGGTTGGTCGCGATCCCGTAGAGCCAGCCGCGGATCGGCGCCTTGCCGGGGTCGTAGCTGGCCCGTCTGCGCAGCGCGACGACGAACGTCTCCGCCACGAGGTCGTCGGCGGCGTGCACGCCCACCCGGCCCGCGAGGTACCCGCGCAGGGGATGGGCGTACTCGTCGAAGAGCCGCGAGAAGACCTCTTTCGGATCCTTCGCGGCGAGGTCGGGCCGGTCGAGCCGTTCCACGATTCTGGTCACGCTACTGGTTGTCGCGACCCGCCGCTCGCGTCCCCGATCGCCCGCCCGGATGAGACGCAGGCCACATTCGCGCCCTTTTCGGCGAACAACTTCGGGGGGTGCGGACAAGAGCCGGTATGCACAGGGGAAACGCGATGCTGCTGGCCGGGACGTGCGCCGGCGCGGTGGTGGCGATGCTCGTCGTGGCTTCGGCCGTCCGGCCGCCGGGCCCCGCCGCGGCGGCCGGGCCGTCGCTCGCGACCGCACCGTCGTACACGACGAGCGTCGCCACGACGGCCACTTCGGCGCCGCCGGCGACGTCCGCGAAGGCGTCGACGAAGCCGGTGCCGGAGGGCGCCGAACTCGCGGCGCTCGTGCCCGGGAAGGTCAGCGTGCTGGTCCGCGACCGCAAGTCGGCCCGCGACGTCGTCTCCTACCGCCCCGACGCGACGTACACCTCCGCGTCGCTGGTCAAGCTGCTCATCGCGCTTGAAGCGCTGAAGCAGGGCGAACCCGCCTCCGAGGTCGCGGAGATGCTCTCGCGCAGCGACGACGACGTCGCGAGCCGGCTGTGGATGCGGCTCGGCGGGCCCGCCATCGTGACGTCGTGGGCGAAGCGGATCGGCATGACCTCGACCCGGCCGCCCGCCGACGCCGCGCATTGGGGCAGCACCCTCGTCACCGCGACCGACCTGGCGCGGCTCTACGCGTACCTGATGGACGGAGCCCCCGAAGGGAGCCGGCAGGTCATCCTGCGCGCGCTCGACGGCGCCACCGAACACGGCGCGGACGGCTTCGACCAGTTCTTCGGCATCCCGGGCGCGGTCACCGCCGCCGACTGGGCGGTGAAGCAGGGCTGGTCCTGCTGCGACCCGGGCCGCAACCTGCACACCAGCGGGCTCGTCGGCGGGCGCCGCTACATCGTCGTCGTGCTGAGCGCCCAGCCCGCCGCCACCTCGTGGGCGAAGGCGTCGCAGAACATCACGGCGGTGGTGAAAGCGCTCTCCGGCCCGCTTGGCTGGTCTTGACGCGCCCGGCGTCCGCCGATGACGGCCCTTCGGCGGTACGGTTCCGTGCGTGGGGACACGGCGCGAGGTGGAAGGGGCCAGGGTGGTGGACCGGGCTAAGCCGGGGGAGCAAGCCAGGACGTCGGCCCCGGGGCCGCGGCAGCCCAGCCTGGCCGACGTCGCCGGCATGGCCGGGGTGTCGCACATGACCGTCTCGCGCGTGGTCAACGAGAGCGGGCCGGTGCGCCCGGAAACCCGCGAACGGGTCCTCGCCGCCGTGCACAAGCTCGGGTACCGGCCCAACACCGCCGCGCGGACGCTGGTCACCGGCCGGTCGGGCACGCTCGGCGTGGTCGCGCTGGAGTCCAACCTGTACGGACCGGCGAGCACCCTGTACGGCATCGAAAACGCGGCGCGCGAAGCCGGGTACGGCGTCGCGATCTGCAGCGTCACCCGGCCGGGCCGGACGTCCATCGGGGACGCGGTGGAGAGCCTGCGGCGCCAGGCCGTCGAGGGGATCGTCGTCATCGCCCCGCACGTCACGGCCGGCCGGGCGCTCGCCGCGGTGCCCGGCGACATCCCGGTGGTGGCGGTCGGCGGCGGCGAGTCCGCGCCGGTGCCGGTGATCTCGGTCGACCAGTACGACGGCGCCCGCCGCGCCACCGAGCACCTTCTCGCCCTCGGCCACCGGACGGTCTGGCACGTCGCCGGGCCGGAGGACTGGCTGGAGGCCCGCGACCGCGAACGCGGCTGGCGCGAGACCCTGGAACGGCGCGGCCTGCGGGTGCCGGCGGTCGTGCGTGGCGACTGGAGCCCGCGGTCGGGCTACGAGGCGGGCCGCACGTTGGTCGGCAAGCGCGGGCTGAAGGCGGTGTTTTCGGCCAACGACCAGATGGCGCTGGGCCTGCTGCGCGCGTTCACCGAGGCGGGGATCCGGGTGCCGGAGGACGTCCACGTCGCCGGCTTCGACGACGTCCCGGAGGCGGCCTACTTCAACCCGCCGCTGACGACGGTCCGCCAGGACTTCATCGAGGTCGGCCGGAAGACGTTCGGGCTCCTGGAAGACCGGATGGCGGGCGGCGACGTCGGGGCGCGGCACCTCGTGCCCGCGGAGCTGATCGTGCGGGAGAGCACCGGTCCGCGCTGAGCGTCTTGAATGAGTCATTCAGGACCTCCGAGGACCTGAATGACTCATTCAAGACATTTGGCCGGGTAAGCCCAGCCGCTGTTAGCGCTAACACTACGTCGGCACTGATCCATCCCAGTGTTGGGTCTTGACGACTTCTGTGTGATCGGCAAAGGATCGTGTTCGGTTCTGGTCCCCGCCGCCCGGAGGTCCCCGCATGCGTGCCGTCGTCCGGACTCTGCTCGTCGCCGTGCTCGCCCTGGTCGGGGTGACCGTCCCGCAGGCCACGGCCGCGCCCCCGAAAGCGGCGGCGCACACCGTCACCTACGACGGTTACTCCTTCCTGGTCGACGGCAACCGGACCTACCTGTGGTCGGGGGAGTTCCACTCCTACCGCCTCCCGAGCCCCGACCTCTGGCTCGACATCTTCCAGAAGATGAAGGCGGCCGGCTTCAACTCGACGTCGCTCTACTTCGACTGGGGCTACCACTCGCCGCGCCAGGGTGTCTACGACTTCACCGGCGTCCGCGACCTCGACAAGCTCCTCGACCTGGCACAGCAGGCCGGGCTCTACGTCATCGCGCGGCCCGGGCCCTACATCAACGCCGAGGTCGACGGCGGCGGCTTCCCGACCTGGCTGTCGACCACCCCTGGCCACACACGCAGCGCCGACCCCGTCTACCTGAAGTACTCCGACGAGTGGCAGACGCAGATCGACCGGATCATCGCGCGCCACCAGCTCACCAACGGCACCGGCAGCGTGCTGGCCTACCAGGTCGAGAACGAGTACTACAACGGCAACGCCGACGGCCGCGCCTACATGAAGCACCTCGAGGACAAGGCCCGCGCCGACGGCATCACGGTTCCCTTGGTGGGCAACAACAACGGCACCTTCAACGCCGGTGAGGCCGCGCTCGACGTCGACGCCGCCGATTCCTACCCGCAGGGCTTCGACTGCTCCAACCCCACGCGCTGGAACGGCGTCCCGGACATCAGCTACGACCACGTCCCCGGCAAGCCGCTGATCACCGCCGAGTTCCAGGGCGGCGCCTTCGACCCGTGGGGCGGCCCGGGCTACGAGAAGTGCGCCCAGCTGATCAACGACCAGTTCGCGAACGTGTTCTACAAGCAGAACATCGCCGTCGGCGCCACCGGCCAGAGCTTCTACATGCTGCACGGCGGCACGTCGTGGGGCTGGAGCGCGATCCCGCAGAACTACACGTCCTACGACTACGGCGCCGCGATTACCGAAGGGCGCCAGTTCGACCCCAAGTACAACGAAGACAAGCTGATCGGCTACTTCACGCAGTCCGTCGCCCCGCTGACGAAGACGGACGGGCTCGCGCAAGCACCGCTCACCGATCCGGCCCTCACCGACACCGCCCGGATCAACCCGGACACCCGGACGCAGTTCCACACCCTGCGCCACACCGACTCGACGTCCACCGCGACGAACACCACGAGCCTCGCGCTCGACCTCGCCGCGCACGCGGGCTACACCTACGACGACCGCGCGGGCGAGGTCGGCTACACCGGCACGTGGAGCCACGTCGGGCCGGAGGTGAACTACACCGGCGGCGACTACCAGCACACCGAGTCGTTCTCGGAGGTCACCGGCGACAGCGTGAGCATCCCCTTCACCGGTACCGGGATCCGCTGGGTGACGTCGAAGGACCCGAGCCACGGCATCGCCGACGTCTACCTCGACGACGCGAAGGTCAGCACCGTCGACCTCTACGCGGGCAGCAAGCAGAACCAGGTCACCGGCTACGAGGTGCGCGGCCTGCCCGCGGGCGCGCACACGCTGAAGATCGTCGTCACCGGGCAGAAGAACGCGAGCGCGACCGGCCCGTTCGTCGTGGTGGACGCCGTCGACCTGCTGTCCGGCAGCACCGACTACTACCCGGTCGTCCCGCAGCAGCCCGGCACCGGCATCACGCTGAACGGCCGCCAGTCGAAGATCGTCGTCGCCGGGTACGACCTCGGGCGGACGCGGATGCAGTACTCGACGTCGGAGGTCATGACGAGCGCGGCCATCGGCGGCCGTGACGTCGCGGTCCTCTACGGCGACCAGGGCGGGCCCGGCGAGACCGTCCTGCGGTTCGCGAAGCAGCCGAACGTGCAGGTGCTCGGCGGCAGCGCGACGTCCACTTGGGACGCGGCCCGCGGCGACCTGCGGCTGAACTACACTCATGACGGCTTGACGCGGGTCCTCGTCACCGCCCCCGGCGCGCGGCCGCTGCTCCTGCTGCTCGCGGACAAGGCGACGGCGGCGACGTTCTGGCGCCAGGACACCGCGGCGGGTCCGGTGCTGGTCCGCGGCACGCACCTGGTGCGGACCGCGGCCGACGACCACGGGACCCTCGCCCTGACCGGCGACACCGGCACCGATGGCGCGTTCGAGGTCTTCGGCAGCGAGAAGTCCGTGTCGTGGAACGGATCTCGCGTAGTGGTGAAGCCGACGTCGAGTGGCAGCCTGACCGGCACCGCGCCGACGGCGAAGGCCGTGACGCTGCCCGCGTTGAGCGGCTGGAAGCACCAGCAGGAGTCACCGGAGAGCCAGCCCGCGTTCGACGACTCGGCGTGGCCGGTGGCCGACAAGGACACCAGCAACAGCTCGACGGCGCTCGGCACGAAACCGGTGCTCTTCGCCGACGACTACGGCTTCCACACCGGCAACACCTGGTACCGCGGCCGGTTCACCGGCGACGGGAAGCAGACCGGGATCAGCCTGTCGAGCCAGAGCGGCGGGCCGGCCGGCGCGTTCTCGGCGTGGCTCAACGGCGTCTTCCTCGGCAGCTCGACGGATCCGCAGCACACGTTCGGCTTCCCGGCCGGGGCGCTGCGCCCGGGCGAGAACGAGATCTCCGTGCTGACCGTGAACATGGGCCACGAAGAGGACTACGGGGCGAACAACGGCAACAAGGCCGCGCGCGGGCTCACCTCCGCGCGGCTGACCGGGGCGCCGCTGACGTCGGTGACCTGGCGGCTGCAGGGCGTCCGCGGCGGCGAGACCGGCCTCGACCCGGTCCGCGGCCCGCTCAACACCGGCGGGCTGTACGGCGAGCGCGCGGGCTGGTCGCTGCCCGGCTTCCCCGACGGGCGCTGGACGTCGACGTCGTTGCCGGCCAAGGACACGACACCGGGCGTGTCGTGGTACCGGACGACCGCGGACCTGGATTTGCCGCGCGGTCAGGACACCTCGCTCGGCCTGACGATCACCGACGACCCCGGACGGCAGTACCGGGCGCTGATCTTCGTCAACGGCTGGCAGCTCGGCCAGTACGTCAACTACCTCGGGCCGCAGCACAGCTTCCCGATCCCGAACGGCGTGCTGAACCCCAACGGGCACAACACGATCGCCGTCGCCGTGTGGAACCTCGACGGCAGCACGGGTGGGCTGGGCAAGATCGCGTGGACGAACTACGGCAGCTACCGCTCACCGCTGACGGTGCGCCCGAACCCGTCGCCGGGCTACGACCCTCAGCGGTACGCGATGCCGGCGGCGCCGACCGCGGCGGTGTCGCTGACCGCGCCGGACACGGTGTCGGGCGGGCAGCAGTTCACCGCTTCGGCGACGGTGCGGGTGCCCGCGGGCGCGCCGCCGGCGTTCGACGTGAAGCCGGCGCTGACCGCGCCCGCGGGGTGGACGGTCGGCGCCGCGGCCCCGCCTTCGGTGGCGCGGATCGACGGCGGCCGGTCGGCGACGTTCACCTGGCCGGTCACCGCTCCCTCCACAGTGGACACGTCCGCGCTGAGGGTGGCGGTGGCGTACCGGCAGGCCGGGCGGCCGGGTTCGGTGTCCGGCGAGCGGATCGTCGGTGCAGTGCCCCCGGCGCCACCCGCGGGGGAAGTGGCGGTGAGCTCGTTGCCGTTCCTGACGGCGACCAACGGCTGGGGCCCGGTCGAGCGCGACACGAGCAACGGCGAAGCGAACGCGGGCGACGGCAAGCCGATGACGATCGGCGGGGTGGCGTACGCGAAGGGGCTGGGCGTGCACGCGGCGAGCGACGTCCAGCTGTACCTGGCCGGCGCCTGCACGCGGCTGACGGCTTCGGCCGGTGTCGACGGCGAGACGGGTGGCGGTGGCAGCGTGAGCTTCAGCGTTTCGGTGGACGGTGCGACCCGCGTGACGACGCCGGTGGTGCGGGGTGGCCAGGCGGCGGTCCCGATCGACGTCGACGTCACCGGGGCCCAGGTCCTGGACCTGCTGGTGTCCGACGGCGGTGACGGGAACGGCAACGACCACGCGGACTGGGCACTGCCGACGCTCACCTGCACGGGTCCGTAGGCGGCTCCCGGAGGTCGGGGGTGTGATAAACGGGTTGTAAACAGGATGTGAATCACGAACCCCCCC